>JAFRVI010000013.1 GCA_017438525.1 Clostridia bacterium | reverse complement strand
CCTATGGCGGCTGATGATGTATCTGCTGACGCAGAAATGATGTTGTTCGCTATCGCTCACAATGATGAGATGTTTGCCCCAATGTCCCGCAGGACACATCATCAGCGAAGCGGCATCATACGCGAAGCGCACATCATTTGCCCAACAGGGCAAACATCATTGAAAAAAGCACGCTTTCGCGTGCTTTTTTCTGGTAGGGGCAGAGGGACTTGAACCCCCGACCTCTCGCATGTGAAGCGAGCGCTCTAACCAGCTGAGCTATGCCCCCGTTTCCGTCAGCAAGAATAACTATACCACATCGCAAATCAAAAATCAAGAAGAATTATTATTATTTTTATAAAGATAATCTCTCATTTTCGGCCTCGTTTTACATATATCGCGCTCCGTTTCCGTGCCGCGCGGTTTATACCATACAAATATTTTGATTGATTGTTTTACAATTTCAGTATATAATTTAATGGTGAAGTGTATATTTCAATTACAACGGTGTTACAAATGGAGGTGAAGAAATGGCCATCCGTAAAAACAATCCATACTCCGCGATAACGACCGAGATCAAAGACCTCGCGGAGCTCTCCGTCAAAAGCTACGGCATACTGCCGGAGTATTATGACACGTACAACGTCAAGCGCGGACTGCGCGACGTCAACGGCAAAGGCGTCGTCGCCGGTCTGACGGAAATATCGACGATAACGTCATCAAAGCTCGTCGACGGCGTCGATACCCCCTGCGAAGGCAAGCTCTCATACCGCGGCATTGATATCAAGGAGCTTGTCAGCGGTTTTTACGGCGAAGGCCGTTTCGGATTCGAGGAAACCACGTATCTGCTCCTTTTCGGAAACCTGCCGACGAAACAGCAGCTTGACGCCTTCAAGCGCACTCTCGGCTTCTACCGCTCGCTGCCTACCGGATTCGTACGCGACGTGATCATGAAGGCGCCGAGCAACGATATGATGAACACACTCGCGCGAAGCGTGCTCACGCTATATTCCTACGACAGCGCCGCGGACGATATTTCCGTTCCCAACGTGCTGCGGCAGTGCGTGCAGCTGATTTCGCTCTTCCCGCTTCTGTCGGTATACGGATACCAGGCGTACAAGCATTATCACGACAAAGAGAGTCTGTTTATCCATCAGCCCGACGCGGAGCTTTCTACCGCGGAAAACATCCTGCGTCTGCTGCGTCCGGATATGAGCTACACGCCGTTTGAAGCGCGCGTGCTCGATATGGCGCTGGTACTCCACGCCGAACACGGCGGCGGCAACAACTCCTCGTTCACCACGCACGTCATAACCTCCTCCGGCACCGACACGTACAGCGTTATCGCCGGCGCGCTCGGCTCGCTGAAGGGGCCGCGCCACGGCGGAGCGAATATAAAGGTCGTCAGAATGATGGACGATCTGAAAGAGCACGTTACCGACTTCCGCGACGACGAAGCGATCGACGCATATCTGACCGCTCTGCTGAATAAAAACGGCTTCGACAAGAGCGGCCTCATCTACGGAATGGGACACGCGGTCTATTCCCTTTCCGATCCGCGCGCGGAGATATTCAAATCGTTCGTGCGTCAGTTAAGCGAAGAAAAAGGCGCGAAAGACGATTTCGAGCTCTATTCAAAAGTTGAGCGCATAGCGCCGAGGGTCATTTCCCGCGAGCGCAGGATATACAAAGGCGTCAGCGCGAACGTCGACTTCTACAGCGGCTTCGTCTACAGTCTGCTCGGACTGCCGCCGGAGCTTTTCACCCCGATATTCGCGATAGCGAGGATAAGCGGATGGTCGGCGCACCGCCTCGAAGAGCTTATCGGCGGAGGCAAGATAATCCGCCCCGGCTACAAGAGCGTCGCCGAAGAGCGCGGTTACGTCCCGATGGACGAAAGATGAAAAAACGCACAAAAACAGCGGAAAGCAATCGCTTTCCGCTGTTTTATTAAGTCGGTTATTTATCTTTCCCGTAGGCCATTATTTTCGCAACTCGGCGCTCGTGCCTGCCGCCTTCAAACTCGGTCGAAAGGAAGGTTTTCACGACGTCGAGCGCGGTGCCGACGCCGGTAACTCTGCCGCCGATGCAGAGGATATTCGCGTCGTTATGGAGGCGGCAGTATTCCGCGGTGAAATGGTCGGTGCAGAGCGCGGCTCTGACGCCGTCGACCTTGTTGGCGCAGATGGAAACGCCGATGCCGGTGCCGCAGAAGATCATGCCCTTTTCGTATTCGCCAGCCGCGACCTTTTCCGCAATCGGAAAAGCGATATCGGGATAATCCACGGATACGTTCTCATGGACGCCGTAGTCGAAATACTCGATACCCTCGCGGTCAAAGTACGCCGTGACCGCCTGTTTAAGTTCAAATCCGCCGTGATCACTGCCGATGATGATCATAATTGCTCCTCCGTTTTTTCGTTTTGAAGTCTGGCGTTGCGTTCCCGCTCCGCCTGTGAAAGCCGTATATAGTTGACCGCGAATGCCTCTGGCGTAACCGCATTCGCCACGTTCTCAGCGGCGATGAGCGCGACGTTCCCCGCGCTGACGCCGACGCGGCCTTCGCCGGCTATGCGGCAGGCCGCTCCGCGCTCCGCGAATCTGTCGCGGCAGAGCAGCGCGCCGTCGCCGATGAGCAGGACGTTCTTCTCGCCCTTAACTTCGTCGATCAGCGCGTCGATGGCGAGCGCTCTGTCCTCGCAAACGCGCTGAATAACGCCGTTGTCAACCCTGAAATTCGCATTGTAAACCTGCCCGCAGCGCGCGTCCATAACGGCGCAGACGAGCCCGCCGCAGTCCTTTGCGGCGTATGCCGCGGCGTAAAGCGACGAAACGCCGACGCATTTCAAGCCGGCACCCGCCGCCATACCCTTCGCGGCAGCAATACCTATGCGGACGCCGGTAAAAGAGCCCGGCCCGACGGCAGCGGCGATATAATCCATATCCGCGACCTTCATGCCGAGCGACGAAAGCAGCCAATCCGCCGAAGGCAGCAGCGTCGCGCTGTGAGTCTGTTTGGCGTCGATATATACTTCGCCTATTACCTTATCGTCGTATACGGCGACGGAAGCCGTCTTGCCGCAGCTGTCAAACGCAAGAATCCGCATTATGCACTCCCTCTATCGTTATTATCCGCTGATCCTCGCTTTCACCGCGAGAGATCGTCACGGTGACGTGCGGAACGTCAGCGAACGCTTCTATATTCTCCGACCACTCGACCGCGATGACCGCGTCCGTCTCGAGATAGTCGAAAAATCCGATCGAATACAGGTCGTCCGCCGAACCGACGCGGTACATATCGAAATGCGCCAAAGGAAGCCGTCCGCCGACGTACTCCTTTACAAAAGTAAAGGTCGGGCTGCTTACGGTTTCCGGCGGGATGCCGAGCCCCGCCGCGAGCCCGCGGACGAAGGCGGTCTTCCCCGCCCCGAGATCGCCGCGGAAAAAGAGCACGTCTCCGGCTTTAAGTCCCGCAGCATATTCGGACGCTATTCGTTCGGTTTCCAGGACGGAATTGCTTATCATATCAGAAAAGTCCTTTGATCTCGCCGTCGGGCGTGATGTCGATATTGACCGCCGCCGGAACCTTCGGGAGACCGGGCATCGTCATGACCTTGCCGGTATAGACGACTACGAAGCCCGCGCCCGCGGAAACCTTCGCGTCGCGGACGGTGATGCGAAAATGCTCGGGACGTCCGAGCAGCGACGGATCGTCGGAAAGCGAGTATTGCGTTTTCGCAACGCAGATCGGCAGCTTGCCGTAGCCGTTCTCGGTCATGTACGCGAGCTCCCGCTCCGCTTTTTCGGAGTATTCGACTCCGTCCGCGCCGTATATCTTCGTCGCAATGGCGTTGATCTTGTCTTTCAGAGGCAGATCGAGGTCGTAGCAGAAACGGAAATCGCTCGGCTTCTCGACCGCGGCGCACACCTTCCGCGCGAGGTCGACGCCGCCTTCGCCGCCGTTGGCGAAAACGGTGGTGAAGGAGTAGTCCACTCCGTGCGCGGCGCAGTATTCGCCGATTATACGCTTCTCTTCGTCCGTATCGGTCGCGAACTCGTTTATGGCGACTACGACGGGAAGTCCGTAAGACTGGATATTCTCTATGTGCTTTCCGAGGTTCACTATGCCCTTGCGAAGCGCCTCGGTATTCTCGGCCTTCAGCTCGTCCTTCGGTACGCCGCCGTTGTATTTGAGCGCCTTGACCGTTGCGACGAGCACGACGGCGTCGGGATGTATGCCCGCGGCGCGGCACTTGATATCGAGGAACTTTTCGGCTCCGAGGTCGGCGCCGAATCCGGCTTCCGTCACAACGTAGTCGGCGAGCTTGAGCGCAAGCTTCGTCGCGCGGACGGAGTTGCAGCCGTGCGCGATATTCGCGAACGGGCCGCCGTGGATTATGCAGGGGGTGTTTTCAAGCGTCTGCACGAGGTTCGGCTTGAGCGCGTCCTTGAGCAGTACGGTCATTGCGCCGTCGGCCTTCAGATCGCGGGCGCGGACGAGTCCGCCGCTTCTGTTATACGCGACGATTATATCGCCGAGACGGCGCTTGAGGTCCATAAGGTCGGACGCGAGGCAAAGGATAGCCATTACTTCGCTCGCGACGGTGATGTTGAAGCCGTCCGGGCGCGGCTGGCCGTTCGCCTTGCCGCCGAGGCCTATCGTTATTTCGCGAAGGGCGCGGTCGTTCATATCGACGCAGCGCAGGATAAGCACGCGCTCCGGGTCGATATCCAGCTCGTTGCCCTGATGAATATGATTGTCTATCATCGCGCAGAGGAGGTTATTTGCCGCGGTCAGCGCGTGCATATCGCCGGTGAAGTGAAGGTTGATATCCTCCATCGGCAGAACTTGGGAATAACCGCCGCCGGCGGCTCCGCCTTTAATGCCGAAAACCGGACCCATCGACGGCTCGCGGAGCGCAGTGATCCCGCGCTTGCCGAGTTTCGCAAGCGCCTGGCCGAGGCCGACGGAAACCGTCGTTTTACCCTCGCCCGCGGGCGTGGGGTTGATGGCGGTCACAAGTATCAGCTTGCCGTCCGGACGCGACGCGGTTTCGGCGTACAATTCCTCGGAGAGCTTGGCCTTGTACTTGCCGTAATACTCGAGCATATCCTCCCCTATTCCGAGGTCGGCGGCTATCTCTTTAACCGGTTTTTTCTTTGCCTCAAGGGCGATTTCAATATCGGTTTTCAACGGAATTTCCTCGCTTTCGTCGTTTCTTGATTCAACAACACAATAATAGCACAAATCAAAAGAAAAATAAACCTTTTCTTTCGCGATTATTTGTGGTAAAATGGATTTGGTGAGATTATGCCGAAAATATTCAAATCAATTTATACATATTTGAAGGAAACAGACAAGTTCCTGCTGGTCTGTGCAATTCTGTGCGCCGTAACGGGCATTATGATGGTCAACAGCGCCACGCTCGTGACGGGAAGCCGCCGCGACGTAGTGACACAAACAGTCGCGATGGCGGCAGGCATAGTTTTGATGATCGTCCTCTCCGTTATCGCGTATTCCGTATGGAGTCAGATACCGAAGTTCATATTCGCGGTCGGAGTAATAATACTGATACTGACGCTTATCTTCGCCAAAACGATCAACGGCTCTAAGAGCTGGATACAAATCTTCGGAATGAGTATTCAGCCGTCCGAATTCGTAAAACTGCTTTTTATACTGTCATTTGCGACGCATCTGTCTGCAGTGGATGAAAACATAAACCGCGTAAGCAACATCCTCCTGCTTTCCGCGCATGTACTTACTTACGTTCTCCTGGTTTATCTGCAGGGCGATATGGGATCCGCACTCGTTTACTTCGTTATCGCACTCGCCATGCTGCTCATCGCCGGACTCAGCTGGAAATACTTCCTCGCGCTCGGAGTCGCAATAGTTCCGATCGGATTCCTGCTCTATAAGTTCGTGCTGTCGGAATACCAGATAAGGCGCATACTTGTTATCTTTAACCCCGAGCTCGATCCTTTGAACTACGGATGGCAAACGATAAGAAGCGTTACGGCTATCGGCTCCGGCAAACTGACAGGCCAGGGCTACGGCGCGGGAATAATGACACAGCGAGGACTAATCCCGTCGATAGAAAACGACTCGATCTTCGCCGCAATCGGAGAAGAACTCGGGTTTATCGGCTCCGTGATAGTTCTTCTCCTGCTGACAGCACTCCTGCTGCGCATACTCAAGGTCTCAACAAACGCTCGTGACACAAACGGCGCGTATATATGTATCGGGGTATTCGCGATGCTCGCGTTTCAGATGATGGAAAACATCGGAATGAGTCTCGGACTCCTGCCGATAATCGGAATAACGCTCCCCTTCTTCTCCGCCGGCGGCTCGTCAATGATAGCCGTCTTCGGAGGCGTCGGATTGGTAATGAGCGTCTACCGAGGTAAAACGATGTTCGATTAGCAGATAATATAATACGCCGCCGTCTGAATAACAGACGGCGGCACTTTTTTTACCCTTATTCGAGCCCGACGGAAATGCGGAGTATCTTCAACGCATCAACGACCGTAATCTCACCGTCGCCGTCCATATCCGCTATCGAAATCGCCTCCGATGTTTCATCCATGAGCTTTGCGGCAATACGAAGCGCGGCAAGCACATCGGAAACGGTTACTGCTCTGTCGCGGTCAAGGTCTCCCTTCAGAACCGGCTCTTCAAATGCCTTCTCCACTATCGGATAAACGTCGGAACGAACATATCTCCCCATCCTGTTCGCAACGACGTACCTGCCGGAACTGCCGTCCGCCTCACCAGTGAACGAAAGCGTCCAAACGTCGCCGTTGTCGTTAACCGTGTATTCGCCGAGAGATTCAACGCCGCAGGTCGCGCTGAAATACGACGTGTGGATCTCCCTGTCGGACTGAACGTATTCGATATTCATCGTATAGTTTTCCGCGATCCCGGCTTCCTCCGGATAATAATGGTTGACGTTCGGATTAGAAGCGGAATAGCAGCGGCTCGTTATGGTGTCTTCACCGACGTCCATATACCTGAAATACCCTGCGCCGCCGTCGGTCGTCGACCAGGTCGTCGCCCACGTACCGTCCTCGAACTTTTTATAATCAAACTGATAGTTATGAAGCAGCTCGACGACCGTCACGCCGTTTTTCATCTTTTGATAGAGGTTATGCGACGCCGGCTCATGTCCGCAAAGGACAAGTCGGACGTTGGTATTCGGCTCGATGATCTTCTCAATAATTTTGTCGGCGAAACCGTAGCTGCCGGTCATCAGCTTGCCCGAAGTGCTGAGGAACTGATGAGTGAGAATAACGGCGGTTCGATGCGGATACATCTTCAGCACCTTATTAGCCCACGCAGCGCCCTCTTCGGTCGTTTCGTGATTGAGCCCGAGATAGAGGAAAATGAAATCGCGCCCGCCTATCGTCATCAGGTCATAGTGGCTGGTGTTGCCGAGATAGCCGCCGCCCCACCACGGCTGATGATCGTAATACTGCGAACCGAAATAGGCGTTCCACCTGTCGTAATACAGGACCTCGTCGTGCGCGTTACCGATATCGTGATTGCCGGGCGTAACGCCGTTCGGCACGTTCGCCTGATCGAGCTTGTTGTGAATGCTTCTGCCGAGTTCGTACTGCGCGACGGACGTTTTGTTGTCAACTACGTCGCCGGTGTTGCAGACGTAAGCGATATTGCCGGCGTTATACTCATCGACGAACCAGTCAAACTGCTCCTCCATAAAGTGACGGTATCTCTGAGTTGAGATATAATACTGCGTATCCGTCGTCCATGCAAACGTATCTGCGCCGTTTCCGTAAAGGTACTCGGAAACCCGGAGCTTGATCTTACCGCTCGCATCGGCAAAGGTCTCCGGAGAAATCGCAAAAGTGAATTCGTTTTCATCGCCGGACCTATTCCCGCGCGCTAAAAACTCCCAGGCATCAGCTTTGGGACTGTAAACTTCAAACTGCAGCGATTCGTTTTTGATCGTGCTGCCTTTATATGTGACGTAAACGGTATCGGTTTTTCCGGATGCGTCGATCTCAAACGCCTGATACGGAATCGAAGTCGTTTGGGAAATCGTGGAATACACGGCGCTTCCCGAAAGGTCGATCTCAACCTCTCCCTGCGGATCGCGCTGCTTCATATCGTTCAACGTAGAGAAATTCTCAACGGCAACTACAGGAAGAACGTCGGCCTTATAGAACTTATACTGCGTATCCGGATCGGCATAAGCGGACATCTTTATCTCGCCGCCGCCTTCGGAAACGGTAACGCCGTAGTCGGCTTCTTCGCCGATACGATTGACAAACGGCGCCTCATTGTCGAATATAACTCCGGCAGTGAGCACGCATTCTTCGCCGTCAAAAGCTTTCAGCGTTTTCATACCGTCGCGGTAAGCGGCAGTATCAACCTTATAGTCGCGGCACGTTTCGCCGTACGCGTTAAGATAACCGTCGCCCGAAGGCAAAATCGCCTTGCCGTCAACCGTTACGGAAATATTCGCGTCCGCGGACGCCGAACGCACGGTAAAACCGAACTCGCCGGCGGCGGCTCCGACGTTGGCTGTCCAGGAATAGTCGGCGGCCTTTTTCCAGACACGCAGATCGGAAATGTAAAACTTTGTGTTTAACGCGGCGTTGCCTTCGCCGGGGATCAGCGTAAGCATCAATGCGTTGATTTCGCCGAGGTGATCGTAAATGCTGCCGGCGGTCCAATCATTATCTGCTGCGAAATCCGAAATATCAAAAGTCGCAACGTTATCAACCGGCATTACCTCGGCGCTTCTGTAAACAAAGCCGAGAGGATAATCGGCATAGCTCTCGTTTTCGGTCAAAGGGCCTCTGCTCGGAGCCGTCAGCAGTTTCATAACAACCTTGCCGCCGGCGGGATAATCTCCGAGCCACACGCTGATCTTCTCAACGTCCTCGAGCGAAACGTCGCCAAAGACCTTACCGTTGCGCGGCAGCTCGTGCGCGTTGCTTTCAAAATCATCAATTGCCTTATCTGCTGCCGTGACGGAGGCAAAACTGAAGCTGTCGTATTCTCCTCCGTCGGCAGTTGCCGCCAGCGTCACCTCGAGAGACTTGGGCGAGGCGTCCGGATGCACAGCGCTTGACGTGCGAACGCGCTGGAGATTCTCGCGCCAGATAAGAGCCACCTGCACCGCGGACAACGACTCAAATCCGGGAAGCTGCGCGGAAATATACTCTCCATCCGCAACCGCGCTGAACAATGACGCGCACGCCATACATGAAAAAACTATCGCGGCCGACAGCAAAACGGCAATGAACTTATATGCTCTTTTCATAAGCGTACCTCCTGTTAGCTATTCACCGGCAAATATCTTTTTTATATCCTTTTCACCCAAATATCTGTACTTGCCGCACGGGAGCAGGCCGAGCGAAAGGTTCCCGATGCGTTCACGCTTCAAACGCAGAACTTCCACTCCGAGCACTTCGCACATACGGCGGATCTCCCTGTTTTTCCCCTCGAATATGGTCAAATGCACCGTCTGCCTGCCGTCCTTCGGCGGAGAAACGGTTATTTCCGCGGGCGCGGTCTTTTCGCCGTCGAGCTCTATGCCCTCGGCAAACGCTTTTTGATCGTCTTCGGAAAGCTCTCCCTTGACGACGACTTTATAAGTTTTGCCTATGTGAAAGCGCGGATGCGTCAGGCGGTTTGCGAAATCTCCGTCGTCGGTAAAAAGCAGCAGGCCTTCCGAAAGCATATCAAGGCGCCCTATCGGAAAAACTCTGCCTTTTACATCCTTTACAAGATCGGCTACACATTTTCTGCCCTTCTCGTCCGACATCGTGGTAACGTATCCACGCGGCTTGTTGAGCATTATGTAAATGTGAGACTTCGGCTTGAGCGCGACGCGCTTGCCGGAGACCTCTACCCTCGCCTTTCCGGGAACGAGCTTGTCGCCGAGCTCGGCTGTTTTGCCGTCGATCTTCACCTTGCCCGCGAGGATCAGCTCCTCCGCGGCGCGCCTCGAAGCAACGCCGCATTCGGCAAGGAACTTGTTAATTCTTATCGGCTCCTGTTTAGCCATACTTACTCCGCTTCTTCTTTCGCAGCGTCCATTGCCTCTTCAACGGCTTTTTCGACCTTTTCCTTCGCCTTCTCTTTCTTGCTCTTACGCTTGAACATATTGGAAAGCTTTTCGATGACCGTCGGGACGGACTGGATCGCCTTATCTATGCCGCTTTCGTCCGGGTCGACGGAAAGCACGCGGACGTCGCCTTCCTTTATCGAAAGGAACGCAACGGGCGTGATCGAAACGCCGGCGCCGCTGCCGCCGCCGAACTTCTGCTTCTCCGGCTGCTTGCCGAAGTCGGAACCGCCGGAAGCGAAGCCGAAGCAGACCTTGGAGATCGGTATGATAGTCGTGCCGTCCGGAGTCGTGACGGGATTGCCGACTATCGTATTGACGTCGATCATATCGCGGATCCCGCTCATTGCGGTGCTCATAAAATCGTTGATCTTGTTTTCGCTCATATCAGGTCGTCCTTTCAATATTTATGCGCGGGCGCGTTTGGGTCCGCGCCTCATTGCGTTGAATAATATGCTTATACCCGCTCCGACAGCGGAAAAAACGAACATCTTTATCTTAACGAACGCGTCCAGCTCCGGTTTCTGCGCCGTGAAATCAGGGTAGATATACACGTTCTGTTTTTTCACCTTGAAGCATTCGTTAATAAAAGCGTCAAGCGCGGCCGCGGCGGCGCAGGCGGAGCCATAAAGCACCGCGGTCTGCGCGGCGTCTCCCGTCGCAACGCGGCAAACGAGCCGAAAGCGAGTCACGGTCAGTCTCTTCGCGATAATACGAAAGGCGTCCCGAGTAAACGCGACCTTGTCTTTGAACTCGTTTATCCGTTCTGAAAGCGTGCGTTTCCTTGCTCTTTTTTGCTTCTTTTCGGTTTTTTCGGTTTCCTTTTCCGGCTTATCCTCTTTTATCACCGCGCCGGTTATATCGATAAAGCCAAGCTTTATCTTGACCTCCGGTTCGGTGTTTTTAAGGTCGACCGTGAGGTAAACCGGGAGCAGCAGAAAAATCAGAATAAGCGCGGGCAGGATCAAAAGCAGATACCACCACATAGTTTCTCTCCGTGCAGACGTCAGTCCGCGTTTTCAGCGTTATCGGCGTTTTCAACGGCTTCCGCGTCGGCGTGTTCCGCAGCTTCCTGCTGCGCGACCTGCTCGGTGTATTCCTCAATCGTCATCTGATCCGGATCGTCGCCTTCAAGACGCGGCAGTTTCGGCAGATCGGCAAGAGATTCGAGATTGAAGCAGCGCAGGAAGTTGTCAGTCGTCCCGTAAAGCAGCGGACGGCCCGGAATATCGAGTCTGCCGCGCTCTTCAACAAGTCGTTTTTCGCAAAGACTGCCGACTATATAGGAGCAGTCTACGCCGCGAACGTCTTCGATAAAACTTTTCGTTACGGGCTGATTATACGCGATTATCGCAAGCGTTTCCATCGCCACGTCGGAAAGAACGGCGTTGCTGCGAAGCTTCAACGCGGTCTTAATCTCCTCGTAAAACTCGCCTTTGGAGCAGATCTGATAACTGCCGTCAAGGGCGACGAGCTCTATACCACAGCGCGCGTCGGCGTAACGCCCGGATATATTCTTTACACATTTTTCAAGCGTATCCGCGTCGATACCGACCGCTTCGCAGATTCTCTCCGCGGATATGGGGTCGCCCGACGCAAACACAACGGCTTCTACCGCCGCTTCGATTCTTGAGATATCCATACCAACCTCTTATTTCACTTTATGTTTAAGCTTTTTCCTGGAGTCTTTTGTCATCGTCATCGCAAGGGCCGTGCCGTCGTTCTCTATATGTACCCTGCCGGCTCTCGCGAGCTGCAGCGTCGCGAAGAACGCCGCGACCGCGTCTCCGCGCACGTTGTCGCGGCCGACGAGCGAAAGCAGCGTAACGCGCGTCCTGCGGGCAAGTCCGCGAAGAATTGCGAATATCTTTGACGCTATGCTTGTCGATCGGCGCAGGACTATGCGGGAGATCGACTCCGGCGACGCCTTGCGTTCACGCTTGCGGACGACCGCCGACGAAATGGAGAAATACGCGTCGCGGAGTTCGCCGACGTTGTGACTGCGCGTGTAAGTGTAATCGATCTCCATCTTGACCGGCTCGCGCACGAAGCGGTAAACGCCGCTCTCATGCTCGCGGAAGCTTTCCGCCGCCTGCTTATAGCGTTCGTATTCGAGCAGCAGGTTGACCAGCTCCGTGCGGGGATCCTCTTCCTCCTCGTACTTAGGCAGCAGCATTGCGGACTTTATCTGAACAAGCGTTGCCGCCATAGTCAGAAACTCGCTGGAAACCTCGAGGTTCTCGCGGCGCATAACGTCGATGTGTTCGATGAACTGCCTGAGCAACTCCGCGATGGGAATGTCGTAAATATTGATTTCATTCTTGCGTATCAAACCGAGAAGCACGTCAAGCGGGCCTTCGTACGCTTCGATTTTATAAGTTAAAGCTTCCAAAAACGCCCTCCTTTACGCCATTCCGAATATGCCGAACCAGATGTTATAGAACAAATCCCAAACTTTGCCGGCGACCCACGCGATCGGATTGAAAACGTCGGTGTATATCAGAATCATCATCACGGCAAACAGACCTATCTGGAAGTAGGTGCCGTATCGGTTGTAGTAATACGATACTTTACCGGGAAGGAAAACGTCGACAAGGCGAGAACCGTCAAGCGGCGGAACCGGTATCAGATTGAATATCGCGAGATAAAGATTCAAATACGTCATCTGATATATTATCGTACCCAAAACCATCAGCAATGCGTCCCCGAACGAGGCGCCCGAAAAGCCGCCCTTTCCGTAGTAAATCGCAAGAACATTAAACTTCGCAAGAAGAGCGAGGATAAACATACAAACGAAGGACTGCAGCACGTTGGAAAGGGGTCCGGCCGCCGCGGTTACCGCCATACCGCGCTTCGGGTTGTTAAAGTTTCGAGGATTAACCTGAACGGGCTTCGCCCAGCCGAATCCGGTCAAAACCATGCAGAGAAAGCCCATTATATCGAGATGGGCAAGCGGATTTATACTCAAGCGTCCGGTTATGGCGGGCGTCTGGTCGCCGAGCTTTACAGCGGTATACGCGTGCGCTAATTCGTGAAACGTCAACGCGATGATAACCGCCGGAAGCGTTATCAGAATCATTACCGGATCTTCAAAGAATCTCGAAATCATAATACCTCTCCTTATACGCTATATATTATACAATATATCCGCGTCAATATCAAGAGAAAAATGACGTTAATCGCGAATTAGAGAAAGAAAAAAGGACGGGTCTCCCCGTCCTTCTGAAAGCGGCGTTCATTTTGCGGCGTTTTCACCGGCAAGCGCTCCGGTAGCCATGGCGATATGCATATTGTATCCGCCGGTCAGCGCGTCGACGTCGATGACTTCTCCCGCGAAATACAAGCCCTTTACGAGCTTCGACTCCATCGTTTTCGGATCTATCTCTTTGACGTTCACGCCGCCGGAAGTGATTATCGCTTCTTCGACAGGACGCGTGCCCGTTACGGCGAAATCAAGCTTTTTCAGCAGCGCCGCCAGCTTCGCGCGCTCATCGCGCGTAACGGAATTGACCTTTTTGTGCGGATCTATGCCGGAAAGGTCGACGATAACGGGTATCATCTTTTTCGGAAGCAGATCGTCGAGCGAGTTCGCGAAGTCTTTGTTCGGATTCGCCGCGAAATCGCGCGCGATACGCTTTGACAGTTCCTCGGCAGTCAGCGCGGGCTTGAGGTCGACGCTGACGGAATAGCGCTTCCCCTGCTCCATATGCGCGGACGCGGACAAAACCATCGGGCCGGAGAGTCCGAAGTGCGTGAATAGCATTTCGCCGAAGTCCTCGAACACGGGCTTATCCTTTCCGTCTTCAGTCAACGTCAAAGCGACGTTTTTAAGCGAAAGCCCCATGAGGCGTTTCGCCGTGCCGCCGGCCGCAACGAGAGGTACGAGCGAAGGGCGTATCGGCTCGACGGTATGCCCCGCCTCTTTCGCGAAACGGTATCCGTCGCCGGTAGATCCCGTGCGCGTATAAGACGCGCCGCCGGTAGCGACGACGACGGAGTCTGCGCCGATCCTGCCGGAAGAGGTCTCAACTCCGACCGCCGCGCCGTTTTTGACGATGAGCGATTTCACCTCGGCGTTCAGGTATTCGCACCCGGCGCTTTTCGCCATAGCGTATACGGCGTCGACGACGTCGACCGCCTTATCGCTCCGCGGAAAAACGCGGTTGCCGCGTTCGGTTTTCAGAGGAAGTCCGGACGCCTCAACAAGTTCCATAAGACGCTGCGGAGGCAAAAAATATAACGCCGAAAACAGAAAGCTGGCGTTTTTCGTCACGCTTTCCATAAATCGGCGTACGTCGCAGTTGTTCGTAAGGTTGCACCTGCCCTTGCCGGAGATCATCATCTTCCTGCCGGGGCGGGCGTTTTTATCGACTATCAGCGCGGAAGCGCCGTTTTTGGCGGCAAAGTATCCGCAAAGCAGTCCGGCGGCTCCCCCGCCGATTATCACAACGCGTTTCACTAACAGTTCTGCAGCCCGTTCGCGATGAGATCGACGAGCGTATCGACGGCGAGTTTTTCGTCGACTCCGTCGGCGCTGATCTTCACCGTCTCTCCGCTGAGGACACCGAGCGAAAGCACTCCGAGCAGACTCTTGGCGTTGGCGCGGCGGTCGCCTTTCTCGATCCAGATGTCGCCCTTGAATTCGTTGGATTTCTGGATAAAAAACGTTGCCGGTCTGGCGTGCAGTCCTACTTTGTTGTTAACAACAGCTTCTTTGATGATCATAACGGGACCTCCGTGTAAATCTATTACACTATTATTTTATAGCATCCGCGGTGATTCGTCAAGAAAAACAAGTTGTAAATAGTGCCGTTTTTAATCGCTGAAAATCGTCGGCAATTATCACGATTGCACAATTTGTGCTCAAATCGGCGCCGGCAGGCACTATATCTTGCGAAAGGGACAAGAAAAGCGGACGCCTGTCGGCGTCCGCTTTAATCTCTGACGGGTTATCGGTATTACTCGGTTTTTTCTTCCGCCTCTTCATCGGCGCAGCACTCGTCGCAGTCGCATTCGCACTCGTCGCCGCATACGTCGTCAAGGAATATCTCCTTGCCGCAGGCGGGGCAGAAAATGCTGTCTTTGCCGAAATCCTCTTCATCGAGGCAGATGGTCTCACCGCACTCGGGGCAATCAAACTCGCAGTAGTCCACGAAGTCCTCATCCTCATACAGCGCCT
>JAFRVI010000012.1 GCA_017438525.1 Clostridia bacterium | reverse complement strand
TCAAATCGGCGCAGCCGATTTGTTCCTTAAGCTTGCGGCGCAGCCGCAAATTTAGCTGACGGCGTCAGCCGTCAATTTAGCTTGCCCGCGTCAGCGGGCAAATTTAGCTGCGCGCCCCGCGCGCAATTTCACCGTTCGCTCGTATCACGAGCGAACGAACTTCAAACCCTCCAGTGCGTCGAGCAGCGCCATACCCGCGTCGCTCGTGCCGGCGGGGGCGGTGAAACTCTCGACGGTCATCAGATCGTCGGTCTGCATAACGAAGACCGTCACGTCGCCGGCGGGGCCGGTAAGCGTGACCTTGTCGCCCGACTGCGTGAAGGTGCCGCCCTTCGTCTCGATCTCGCCGTAGTCGTTCATCGTGCCGCCGAGCATCTGCTCGAGCGTCGCGTCGTCGAACTGCGAGCTGACGCCGAGGTTCGGCGCGACGGTCTCGTCGACGTACTGCCGCCAGGTGATGCCGTTCTGATTGAGGTAGTTCTCAAGCTCCTCGACGGTAGCGCCGATATAGTTCGCGGCCTCCTCGTTGGTGAACTCGCGCATCAGCGGGATCATCGCCTCCAGCGTCTTGACCATGAAGTCGCGGTAGAGATCGGCGTCGATTATCATATAAACGCCGCCGTCGCTGCGGAACTCGAAGTCGTATTCGCTCAGCAGCGAGGTGATGGAGGGCCTGAGCGCCTCCTTGAAGCTCTCGTCCGCGAGGATGCGGCGCACGGCTTCGCTCGCGCCGGTGGACTCGATCGCCGTTCCCATCATCGCGTCGTACATGTCGCCGTAGTCAACGTCGTCGATGTTGAAATCCCAGTCGCCGTTGACCTCCGCACCTCTGTACTTCGGCTTCGGCGGCTCGGTGCCTTCGAGATAGAAGGCCTCGACGAACTCGCCGTCGTCCTCGTATATTTCCAGCTCGTTTCCGTCGAGCTCGTAGGTATAATTGAAGTTTTCGCCGCCGCGGTTCATATTGAGTTTGTCGCCGCTGAGCTTGTAGGTGACGGATACCGTCTCGCCGCCGCGGAGGTAGCTGCCGGTGCCGTCGCCGTTGAGGACGAGCGTATCTTCATACTCGCCGACCCACCTGCCCTTGAGGGGATCGTCCGGCTCTTTGCCGCCGGAGGCGTTTTTGCGGACGTACTCCTCGACCTTCTCGCGTTCGCCGTCGTCGTTGACGCGCCAGAAGGTGAGCTTGTCGCCCTCGAGAGTATACGTGAAGCTGAGCTTCTGCGAGGTGTTTCTGACGACGAGCTTGTCGCCGCTGACCTCATAAGAGCCCTCTATATCGGCCGCGTACTGCTGTTTGCTGACGTACTTGCCGCCGTTGAACTCCATCGTGGAGCCGCTGATGCTGCTGGATTCGCCGTCTTCGTCGATGACGCGCAGGTCGCCCCAGACGCCCTCGATGCCGCCGGAGCCGGAGACGCGCGTGGCGGCTATTTTGGTTTTTCCGCCGCTGTCGAGCACGGTGAGCGTGAGCTCGTCGCCCTCGATAACGTAGGTCATTTCGGAAATCTGCGTCAGCTCGAGCTTGTCGCCGTCGAGCGTGAACTCGAAGACGTTCGTGCCGTCCTGACCGTGATCTATGGAGATCCTGCCGTCCTTGACCGTCATCGTCTCGCCGTATTCGCCGGTCCATTCGCCGTCGATGGGGCTGCCTCCCTTGAGGAAGCCCGGCCAGACGAAGAGCGCCACCGCCGCGAGCCCGAGGACGAGGACTATCGCGATGATCGCGATCCACAGTCCCTTTTTGGACTTCTTCTGCTGCGGCGCGGCGTACGGAGCGCCGTAGGGCTGTCCGTAGGGCTGCTGTCCGTAAGGCTGCTGATACTGCTGCTGCGGCTGCGCAAAGCCTTCCCCTTGAGGGGAGCCGGCATAGCCGGCGTTCACGTCGGATGAGGTGTAGCCGCCGAAGGCGGCGTTGCTCTGCTGCGGCGCGGCGTTTGTATTATTCTGATACTGATGCGGCGGCTGCGCAAAGCCTTCCCCTTGAGGGGAAGGTGTCGCGGGCGCGCCGGCGCCCGTGACGGATGAGGTGTAGCCGCCGAAAGCGGCGTTGCTCTGCTGCGGCGCGCCGAAAGCGGCGTTTGTATTATTCTGATACTGATGCGGCGGCTGCGCAAAGCCTTCCCCTTGAGGGGAAGGTGTCGC
>JAFRVI010000011.1 GCA_017438525.1 Clostridia bacterium | reverse complement strand
CCTCGTTTTTCTCAAGATAAACGTTGATTTCATCCAAAGCGAGGTGGTTTTTGACCCATTCGTAGCACATGCCCGCCGTTTCAAGCTCGGCATAGTAGTTGAAATAACCGGGGATCGCCGACAGAACGCCTGTTATCATGGCGTTGATATCGACCGTCTGATAGTCAAGAAAAGTTGATACCCAGCCCGACGTCCCGACGTAGATATGCGTGTCGCCCGGCGTCGTACATCCCGCGCCGATGTTGACGAAGGTCGTGTCGCCTCCGCCGCCGAAAACAGGCGTGCCCGCTTTCAGGCCGAGGTCTTTCGCCGCTTCTTCGGTCAGAGAGCCGGCGAGATCGGTGCTGTTTATTATGGGGGGGAGGTGTTTGGGTTTGACCTTATACATCTTCAAAAGCCCTTTGTTCCAGCCCTCCCTGCCATTGCGGGTATCGTAGAGGAACGTCGCAAAGGCGGAATCCGCAGTCCTTATGATCTTCCCGATACAGCGCGAAACAAGATAGTCGCCTACGTCAAGCCATTTGTCGACCTTGGCGAAGAGTTCCGGCTCGTTGTTTTCGACCCACTTATACTTCCATACGGGATCTTTGACGCTTGTCGATCCGGCGTAATTCACGCGCAGATTACGAAGAAGCTTATAGAGACTGCATCCGGACACCTTGACGATCCCTTTCCCCATACAGTCGTTGAATTCCTTTGCTCCCCGGCAGTCCATATAGCTCATCGCCCGGCGCAGCGCTTTCCCGTTTTCATCGACGAGGACGACCCCCTGCATCTGCGCGCAGAAGGCAATACCGGAAATCTCTTCGGGCTTGACCTCCGTTTTGTCAAAGAGCTCTTTTGTCGTTTTACAGATCGCCTGCCACCATTCCCCGGGATCCTGCTCGGCGCCGCCGTTTTCAAGAACGTAAAGACCGTATGAGGCGTTTGAAGACGCCTCGAGGGCGAGCCCGCCGTTGTCGACGTTAAACAGGCAGGTCTTCAGGCTGCTTGTCCCGAAATCATAAATAATAATATTCATCCGCGTACCTCCGCCTCGCCGCCGTCAAGGCGGAAACGGATCATATTCCGGTTGTAGCCGGTTGTCACGAGATATGCCTTTTCCGTGTGCGACCTCATAAGTCCGTTCAAAGTAAGACTGCTGAGTCCGGCGATCTCGAGATCCGGATCCGTTATGTCGAAAAGTTTTCCCGAATCACGCTCAATAACGAGGACCGAATCCTCTTCATAAAAGAGCGACAGCTCGATCAGCACCTGCTTTTTTGACTTCTTGTTCTTTTCGAGAACGGTCAGACCGATCTCTTCAACAAACAACGCCGCACGATTTGAAACCTCTTTCGGATATCCGTGAGAAAGCATGGAATCGCCGACCTGTTCTGAAAGATTTACGGAAGTCTTTGGAGTCAGCTTGTCGTCCATAACGACGATCTCGGAATCCATATCTTTAAGAAGGAAAGGAAAGTTGTCCTTTCCGAAGCGCAGATATACGAAAAAGAGTGCGGCGATCAACGTCAAAAGCGGAGACAGGACAAATCCCGCCCACATCCCTGTTATGCCGAAAATCACACCTCCGAGGACGGGAAGCGCCATATACAGCGCGCCGTTCTGCAAACAGGCGATACACGTCGCCATTCCGATCCGGTCGATCAGCATATAGTATGAAGTCGTAAGCGATACCGCGCTGACAAAGGTAAATCCGAACGATACGATGCGGACCGCCGCTATTGACGGTTCAAGCGCAGCGCCGCCGGTGATACCGAAAAGGCCGCAGAACTGCTTGGCGAAAACACAGATCAGCGCGGTTGCCGCGACGCCCTGAATAAGTGCCGCCCTTATTCCGGACTTCATGACCCGTTTGATAAGGCGGTGATTCTTTTCTCCGAAATAAGTGCCTATAAGCGGCTGCATCGCCATACCGACGCCGTCAAGCACGACTCCGAATTCGATAAGGCTTACTACCACGGCGAGGGTTATCAGTCCCGGATCACCGTACCGGCTCGAAACAAATCCGATCAGAACGTAGTCCATCAGCGCCCAGCACAGATAAACCGAGGAATCGACGATGCTGTATCGCGACGTCAGCAGAAAGTCCTTGAACGAAAGGTGCCATGTAAAATGCAGCGTGTTTCCTTTGCGGAAGTAATGCCAGACGCAGGCGAGGATCCCGAGTCCGTTTCCGATTATCGATCCGAGGATGATGCCGGTCATCCCCATATACTTCGCGAGAATGACGGAGCACACGATGTTTCCGCCGATCTGGAAGACGTAGCAGACGTTGTTGCATAACTCGTCGCCGTCGCTGTAGACCATCTGTTCAAGATAAAAGATTACGATCGTCAGAAAAGCGTTAAACGGCATAAGCATATAATACTTGGTCGCTTGGGCGCGGATTTCCCCCGCCACACCGCTCAGGTCAAAATAAACGCCGCGCATCAAAAAAATCGCAAGCGCCGATAAAAGACCGATCGAAAGACTTATAATAAGCCCCTGCCCGTAGATCTCGTCGGCGCGCTTTTTTCGCATCGCTCCGACCTCTCTGGTGAAGACGATGCCGACGCCCGTCGAACAAAGATCGCCGAAAAACGTCACAACGCCGGTAACGGGCGTGATCGCGTTTATCGCCGCGACTCCCGCCTCGCCGACAAAGTATCCCGCGATGATACTGTCGCAGAGGAGCATTATGTACATAACCGCTTTTGTAAAAATCCCAGACAAAAGCATTGACCGGAACTTCCGCTCGCAAAAACCGTTCATATGATCGAAACCCGCCTCAATTATAAACATTGATATAATAAGTATACCCTTTTTTCACACAAAAGGCAAGAGGCTTGTTCTTTGCCGCGATTCATCTTTCCGGAACCGGCAAAGCAAAGGAAAAATGCGCGCAGGCGCCGATAATACTTGGTTTTATTTGGGTTTGGTCAAATCCGTTATCTCCGGTCGGACCAAAAGAATCACCTCGCCCGGTCGGGCGGGGTGATTCTTTCGTGTGGGAAGCTTGGCTCGCAAACGCAGAGTTATGAGCCCGAAGGGCGAATAGCCCGGAGGGTAGTGAGCGAAGCGAACGGCCGAGCAGTAATGAATCAAGTGCCGGGGGCACTTGAGAACTGCGAGGTGACCGAGCCGCAGCGAGAAAGGCGGTAGTGAACGACAACCCGGCGGGCTGTCAGAGCCGCCGAACCGACCGCAGCATTTTCTCCGCAGTGAAAATGCAAGACCGTGGGTTCAAATCCATCCTCCGAAAACCCGTTGTGCGCATTGAGAAGCAATCGCATGTCGCGCGGCGTGATACAGGCGTCATTTTTTGCATTTGTACGCAAAGCAAAATATTGACATACGTCTGCTTATTTGCTATATTATTATAGAATAGGAATTGTGTCAATCTATCTCCAAAGTTTCCGAAGGGGCTGGATAATAACATGAAAAAAACATTATTGAGTCTGCTGCTGGTCTGTCTGATTCTTGCATCCTCGGCTTACTGTTTCTCGCCGGAGGTTTTTGCGGAGTCTTACATGAGCAACAAGACGGAGATTCCCGTGGATCTCGAGGTCTCCGGCGCGGAAGCTCTGTGTCAGACGGAGGACGGCTACGTCTGGATCGCTCAATATTCCGGACTGACACGCTACGACTCAAGGGAATTCGTAACCTATAAAAGCTTTGAATACGAGGGCGAGGATTACGCCGTCATCAACGTCCGCGCTCTCGCCGCCAAGGGCAACACGCTGTACGTCGCCACCTCCGAGCACGTTTACGTTTATAAGGATTACGGCTTCGAGCCGCTGGTCATGGACGCCGGCGTTATCTCCGACATCATTCTTGACGAAACGAACGACCTGCTTTACATCTCGACTCAGGACAGAGGCGGGGTCGTTTACGATATCGCCGCCGGCACGCAGACGACGATTCCGGGAACGGAAGGCAAGCTCGTCCGCGATATCGCGCTCTATCCCGAAGGAGACGGCTGTTTCTATCAGATGGACGAAGGGATCTTCGACAAAAACGGAAACGTCGTCCTGCTGAATTCGAGGGTCCTTGAGACCTATTCCGACGGGACCACGCTGTATATGGCCGAAGACAGCGGCGTCATCCACAGATACGATATGAAAAACGCGGCTCCGCTCGGCGATCTGACGGTTCCGGATCAGGTCAACAAGATGCTGTATTCCGAGAAGGACAACATCCTCTTCGTCGCCTGCGAGAAAAACGGCATCTACTGCATCGATTTCAGCTCGGGCGAACCGGTCACGACGCTCGCGGGCGATCTCGAAAACAAGAGCCAGCTTGTCGATCTGATGATAGACTACGAGGGCAACCTCTGGGTCGCTTCGCATTACATCGGCGCCTCGGGCGTTTCCATCATCACGAGGAACGCCCTTTCCGAGCTGCTCTATGACGATCAGACCTGGCGGGCGCTCAACGCGCCGCCCGCGTTCGACAGAAACGTCTACGCGGTCGAAAAGTACGGTGACATCCTCTATATCGTCTCCGCGAACAAGATCTACAGATACGATCTGATAAACAAAACCATCCTGCCGGACAACGTCATCATGCAGTCCATCGACGAATACGCCGGAATCAAGGACCGCGAAGGCAAAGCCAAAGGCGACAGCAGCTTCACCTTCACCTACGCGCCGAAAGACGTCGAGATATTCAGGGGCAAGATATATTTCGCCGTTTCCAGCATCGGTCTGGTCGAATACGCTCCGGAAGCCGAAAGCGTCGTCATCTACGATCAGGAATATATCCGTAATCACCTCGGCGCGCTCGTCAACGATCCCGACGTCACGCTGACGGACTCCATCCGCTCGATGCGGAGCTTTGACGACTATCTCGTCCTCGGATACGCAAGAGGTATCATGCGCTTCGACGGCGAAACCTTCTCCGTCATGCATATCGGCTCCAACGTTCTGTATATCAACAAGACCAAGGACGGCAAGATTCTCTTCGACCGCACTCAGGGCCTTTACGTCGTAGACGACGATTTCACCACCGCGACCGAGATCCCCACCGAAAAGGGGATCACGGGAAACAGACTCAAGTTCCTCGTTGACGGCGACTGGCTTTACTATACGCTGAACAGCCGCCTCTTCAGAACGGATCCCGAAAACGGCGGCGGCGTTTCCGAAGAGATCGCCATTCCTTACATCAAGGGCTCGATCGTCGAGCTCGCGAAGATCAAATACGGCGAAAAGGACGGCAAGCCGGAGTATAAATACGTCATCGGCAGCCAGACTCAGCTCTACGTCGCCGATTCGCTTGAAGGCGACCGCCTCGCCGATTACGAGCTCTACGACGCGACCAACGGACTGCAGCCCATCATAGCCAACACCTCGGGCTACTACGACGAAGCCGAGAAGAAATACTATCTCCAGTCGACGAACGGAATCTTCGTCTACGACTTCAATCTGACGAGAGACGTTCCCGTTCCGGTGAGGATCGCCGTGACCTCCGTCGACCTCGACGGCGCACATTACTACGGAGACGACGTAAGCATCGGAAAGGACGTTTCCCGTGTCGCCTTCAATCTCTCTATCCTCGGGTTCCGCCCGAATAACGGCTATACCATCTATTACAAGCTCGACGGCGTGGACGACGATTACACGGCGTATTCGGACGACAACCGCAGCATATACTACACGAACCTCCCCGGCGGGAGCTACGACTTCCACATCTACGTTACGGACGAATACGGGCAGAACTCCAACGTCATCGACATCCATCTGGGCAAGGATAAGCAGCTGCAGGAGCAGTGGTGGTTCTGGCTCATTATCCTTTCGCTCTCGGCCGCGGCGGTGGTGCTTACAGCGTATCTCATCATCCGCTCCAAGACGAAGCGTTCGCTGAAGCGCCAGCTGGAATACAAGAACATAACCGTCGAATCGATCCAGGCGATCGCCCGCACCATAGACGCGAAGGACGAATACACGAACGGCCACTCCATCCGCGTGGGCTACTATTCCAAGCTGATCGCGGAGAATATGGGAATGGATCCCGACGAGGTCGACAACATTTACTACATCGCACTTCTCCACGACATAGGAAAGATCGCGATCCCCGACAGCATCCTCAACAAGCCGGGCAGACTGACCGACGACGAATTCACGGTGATGAAGAGCCACACGACGCGCGGAGCCGGGATACTGAAGGGCATTTCGACCATACCGCAGATAATCGAGGGCGCGAAATCCCACCACGAGAAATACGACGGCTCCGGCTATCCCGAAGGCCTCAGCGGCGACGACATTCCCTTCGTCGCGAGGATCATCTGCTGCGCCGACTGCTTCGACGCAATGGCGTCAAAGCGCGTTTACAAGGAGCCCTTCTCGCTGGAGGTCATACTCAAGGAATTCGAGCGCTGCTCCGGAACGCAGTTCGATCCGGAGATCACAAAGGTCGTCGTCGGCATGATCTCGACCGGAAAGCTGAAGCCGTATACCGCCGAAAACACCTACCTCGGCAGCGACGGCAAGACGCACAGGATCAGAAAAGGCGAGGATCAGCAGAACGGCTGACGCTTTTCGCCCGAATAATATCAAAAGCACCCGAGGCATCGGGTGCTTTTTTCGTCTTATTATCGCGGAGCGTCTCTCGTCCTTTTATCTTTCCAGACCGGCGGCCTTGTAGTGGTCGTTTTTGGCCGCGTACATCCTCTCGTCCGCCGCTCGCAGGACGGAGTCGATATCGCAGGAAAACTCCTTCGCCGAAGCGCAGGCGCACGAAACGTAAATGCCGTCCACGTACCGACCCTTTCACCCGGCGCAGATTTCCGCCAGCCGCTCGAGGCAGGTCGCGATCTCTTCATGTTATAACGAATAATTCTCAATATTGCAATACTTTTTCGGCGCGCATCACAATCTTTCGGCAGTGCGTCAGCCCGCGCCTTTTTGGCGTATCCGCTGTATGTGATTTCGTTTATCACCCGAAGAAGATATCGAGCGCGAGCATTACCACGAAGCCGACCGCGAAGCATATCGTGCCGGTATTGTAGTGCTTGCCGCCGGACATTTCCGGCACCAGCTCCTCGACGACGACGTAGAACATCGCGCCGGCGGCGAAGGCGAGCAGATAGGGCATTATCGGCAGGAAGAGCGACGCCGCGAAGGCGGTCATCAGCGCGCCTATCGGCTCGATGACGCCCGAAAGCATCCCGTATAAGAAGGTCTTGCCCTTCGGCATGCCCTCCGCGCGCATCGGCATCGAAACGACCGCGCCCTCGGGGAAGTTCTGCAGCGCGATGCCTACCGAAAGCACGAGCGCGCTCGCGAGCGTGATGGAGGTGTTGCCGTGCATCCAGCCGGCGAAGACGATGCCTACGACCATTCCCTCGGGCAGATTGTGCAGCGTGACCGCGAGAAAGAGCTTGGTCGTCTTCTTCAGCCCCGTCTTCGGGCCCTCCTCGCTCTTGTCGAGGTGGACGTGCGGTATCAGCAGATCGAGGACGAGCAGAAAGAGCATTCCGGCGAGGAATCCCAGTCCGACCGGTAAGAAAGACAGCTTGCCGTAATCTTCCTCCGCCTGCTCGAGCGCGGGCAGGATCAGACTGAAAAAGGACGCCGAGACCATTATCCCGCCGGCGAAACCGGAGAGCGCACGGCGGAGGCGGTCGCTTATGTCGTTTTTCAGGAAAAAGACGCAGGCGGCGCCGAGCGTCGTCCCGAGGAGCGGGATCAGCAGACCGATGGCGACTTTCAACCACATTGTCAACACTTCGATTCGTAAGAATTTCCAGAGGCAATTTTAGCATAAAGTTGTCGGTTTGGCAACACTTTTTTGTGCCGCAACAGTTGATTTTGTTCCGCGGCGGGTTTATAATTAAAGGGAAAATTCGGGAAGGGGAGGAGTGCATGAGCAATCAGGTCTTCAACTACCTCGTGACGCCGTCGGTCGTCCGCGCGGACGCGGAAACGGAGATAACGATACGCCCGCTCGGCGAAAACGCCGCCTTCGCGCGCGGCTGCGTCTACACGCTCGAAATACGCGAGCGCGACACCTTCCGCGCGCTCCGGGACGAATTCCCGATCTGCAAATACGAATGCGCGCCGAACGAAGCGGGCGAGCTTGTCTTCACCCACCGCTTCCGCGGCGAACAGCGGCATACGATAATACTGCGGCGTCCGGAGGAGGACCTGCGTTCGCCGTATTACGAAATAAACAACCGCCGCAAAAAGAGGCCGGATAACTGCACGGCGGTGCTCGCGGTCTATTCGCTCGCGCCGGATCTCTACGGGCTGCGCTGCTTCAAGGGCGAAACGCACTGCCACACCTACGAATCCGACGGCGTGCAGGATGCGGTACACACCGTCGCGAACTACCGCGCCGCGGGCTACGACTTCATCGCGCTGACCGACCACTTCACGTCGTACGCGTCGGAGAAGGCGAAGCGCGTTTTCGGCTCCGCGCCCGTTGCGATGACGATGCTGCTCGGCGAGGAGGTCCACGTCCCGACCGAGCGCGTCCACACGATACGTATCGGCGGCGAAGTCAGCGTCAACGAATGGTTTCGCGCGCACAGGGCCGAGGCGGAAGCCGAAGTCGCGGCGCTCGCGCCGACGCTCACGCTCCCCGACGGCATCGACCGCGAGGACTACGCCTGGCGCGTCTGGATAGCGAACAAATCCCGAGAGCTCGGCGGTCTCGCGATACTCGCGCATCCGTTCTGGATATGGGAGGAGGTCTACTTCATCCCGCCCGCCGTCACGCGGCAGCTCCTGCGCGACGGGGTTTACGACGCGCTCGACCTGCGCGACTACGACATGGAGCCGGCCGTCGCGCTCTGGGAAGAGGTGCGCGCCGAGGGCGTGAAGATACCCGTCGTCGGCTCGACCGACTCGCATTATACCTATGCGGCGGAGCCGAAGCTCCCCGCGAAGGGCGGATACACCTTCGTCTTCGCGCCCGACCGCTCGGAAGCGGCGCTGCTGAACGCGATCCGCGCCGGCAGGTCCCTCTGCGTGAAGACCGACTGCGCGCCGGAGTTCATCCTCGGCCCATATCGGCTGACGAAGTTCGCGCGTTTCCTGCTCGATAAGTTTTACCCCGTCTACATGCGGCTCTGCCACGGGCAGGGGGCGCTTATGGCGGATTACTCCGCGGACGGCGCGCCCGACCCGCAGACCGAAACGCTGCTCGGCGGCCTGAGCGAACGCTCCGAGCGCTTCGCCCGCGAATTCTACGGATATTGAGGTGCAAAATGGGGATCGAGATAAAAGAAATATACCCGCGCGTCTTCCGCGCTGACGAAAAACAGACAATATACGTCCGGACGAACGGCGAGCCGGGCGAGCTTTTCGCGAAGCTGCAGCCGATGGAGAAGCACGCCGTCACGCATTCGCCGGAGTTCCGGCTCCAGTCGGGCGATATACGCTATCCCTACCTGCCGATGAACGACCTCGGCGGCGGACTTTACTCCTTCGAGGGATATTTCGAGGGAGAGCAGCGCTTCTCGTTCAAGGTGAAAAGCGGGGAGGAGGAGCCGCGCCGCGCCTTCCTCTATTCGATAAAAGAGGATCTCGCGAAGCTGCGCCCCTTCAAGTGTGAAACGCACTGCCACTCCTGCCGCAGCGACGGCAGCGGAACGCCCTTTGAGGTCGCCTGCGCCTATCGCGCCGCGGGCTACGACTATATCGCGCTGACCGACCACGGCTGGATCGAGCCGTCCTACGAGGCGCGCGAGGAGGTCTCCGCGCTGACCGACGCGTTTTACGTCGTGCAGGGCGAGGAGGTCCATAACGAATGGAGCTTCTACCACATCGTCCATTTCGGCGGCGGATACAGCGTCAACAACCTGCTTCGCGAGAAGAAGGAATATATCGAAGAGCAGATCGACGGGCTGCTCGCCGAACGCGATTTTTCCGACGTTTCCGACGCGCGCGAAACGGCGTTCCGCGCCGTGATAGCGCGGGAGATACGTAAAGCGGGCGGCGTCGCGGTGATGGCGCATCCCTACTGGGACGTTGAGGGCGAATACTTCATGCCGCCCGAGGAGTTCGTCCACCACTGGAAGCACGGCGATTTCGACGTGCTGGAGCTTTTCGCGGGCAACGACGACGTCGGCAACGGCAACAACCTCTCGGAGATACTGCGCGGCGAGCTGCTCGCGCAGGGGTACCGCATCCCCGTCCTCGGCGCCTCCGACGCGCACGTCACGAAGCGGCATTGCGGCTACGACTATTTCGACCTGCAGTTCTCGATCGTTTTCGCGGAGGATTTCGGGAACGTTCCGCAGGCGTTCAAGGATGAACGCGGCGTCGCGGTCGAGCGCCGTCCGGAAGACGGACGCTTCCGCTGCGCGGGGCAGTACCGCTACATCAAATACGCGCGCTTTCTCATAGCGGAGTATTATCCGCGTTACGCGGAGCTTGCCGCAGTCCACTCCGCCGCGATGGCGGAGGGCGACAAACCCGCGATCGCCTCCGCCGAAGCGGACATCGACGCCTACCGCAAACTCTTCTTCGCAATTTGAAAACATATATGGGGTATTCGAGAAACAAACTAAGAAGCAATAGCATTTACCTATGATAAGAGAGGTATAACAGAATACCCGTTTGAGGAAGGAGCGCCGTCAATGCCGAAAATAGTCTCATTTGTACAAAATAGCGGTTTTGTGTGGCGGCAATTATATATTCTTGTAATATGTTATGTACAATATATCTAAGTATCGTTTTGTATGAGCAGGAGGTAAGAAAAGGATGGGGCTATTCTTCTCTAATTTTCACGTACGCAAAACAGAGGGCTTTGACGCGGACGGGTTTCAATCGCTACTTTTAAAGCTTATGAAAAAGCAGGGCTTCAAACGGAAGAAGGAGTCCGCCGAAGCGGATTTGTCGGTCTCGATATATGACGCAGGCGGGAAATGGCTTTCCGTATGCTCGGACGGGATCGATTTCTACATGGATGAATCGGTGAAGAATATCTGCGAGCCGCTTTCGGAGGAACTTGCCGCCGATGTATTGACGGTTTCCTGCTTCGACAGCGACTGTCTGATCATGAACAGGATCAACCGGAGCGAAGGTGTAGACGCATTTGCGAAAATAGGAAGCTGCCCGGGGCTGAAAAGGCGCTCCGCGCCGTCGCGCTGGAAAGGCCTCGTCGATGACGTTTCGCAGTGGAAAGCCGTTTTGAGCGGTGAATATACTTTTGCGGAAGACGCCTTAGCTGAAGTTGAGCCGCTCCTTGGCTTGGAAACGGGGCAGGGGCGGTTCTGCTCCGAGTTGCTCGAGAAGGGGGCGGAGGGAGTCCGCACGTTGTATTACGCGCTTCCCGAAGCGGTCACTAAAGCAGATCTGCCTTATTTTGTTTTTTCGTGTTTTTTCCCCAAACTACTGCCTTGCGAGATAGGGAAGCGGCATATTGTGACCGCGGCTAATTACGGCAGCAAGTCAAAAGGGATCGCCATAGTCTTTTCCGGCAATTATGTCGAGCGTGACGAGATACGCTTTCGCGACGTGCAGTTTATTTGCGACTTTCAGCATTCGCATCAGCGGGTTATCCGGCTCGAGCCTGAAAAACGGCAGGATCGAAACGGACGCTGGGTGTATTATGCGGAGATACCGGATTTTTCGCTTCAAAAAGCCATTCCTCTGCCAATATCTGTCAACAGTGAGTTCTTTGAGGAGCAATTCGGCGTCAGTTTTACGCCTGAGGGGAATAAAAGAAAAGTACTTGATATCACGGTGCATTTCATTCCGCTAAAGAACCCTGAAGGGCAATGCGCGTGGTGCGTTTGGCGGTATCACGGCAGCAAGCGCGCATTTATCGAGAATCACAACAAGACATTGGCTAATGCGCCGGGTGGGAAAACCCTTGATATCAATGACTATGATGACGACGAATAGCAGTGGTTTCATCATATCCGCAAATGTGCTATAATCATAACATAACCACCACGAAAGGACGCCACTCTATGAAATCTTATGAGCTCGTCGCGGAAACGATCCGCGGAAACAACTCCGGCAGGACGCCGGTCTACGGCTGGATCGCCTGGAATCTCGACTGGGAGCATTCGCAGTGGGGAGACTACAAAAAATTCGAGGACGAATACGAATTCGATATGGCGCACATCTTCGGCGGTCCGTATCCCTTCGACTACCACAAGATAGTCGGCATGAAAAAAGAGGGGATAACCATCACGCCGCAGATGCTGCTGGATATGCCGCTTCAGCCGGTCGACAGGATGGAGGACTACGACGGCATCCGCAAGGAGCTTGAGTATTACCGCGGTCAGCGCGAGCGTTTCTGCTATATGCAGACTCCCGGCATCTTCGAGTGCCTGAGCGACCCGCTCGCGATAGAGAACCACCTGCTCTATATGGCGCTCTATCCCGACGAGATGACGGAGCTTTACAAGCGGCAGGCGAAGTGGAACGCGCAGTTCGCGGAGAACGTCTGTGAGCTCGGCATGGATATGATCCACGTTTCCGACGACTGGGGCTCGCAGAACACCCTGCTCTTCAGCCCGACGATGTTCCGCGAAATGATAATGCCCGGGCATAAGGTCATCGGCGACGCGGTCCGCAAGCACGGCAAGTTCCTGAGCTTACACTCCGACGGCAACATCATCCCCGCGCTCGACGGAGTCATCGAGCTCGGCTACAACCTCGTGCATCCGTGGCAGGAAGCGGCGGGCATGAGCTACGACCTCTGGCTCGAGAAGTACAGCGACAAATTCGCGATCATGGGCGGCGTCTGCGTCCAGACCGCGCTCGGCTTCGGCGACTACGGGAAGCTGGAGAGCGACATCCGCCGCGTCTTCTCGCTGCTGAAGGGCAAGCGCTGGGTCTGCTGCACCACGCATTTCGTGCAGGAGCACTGCACCTTCGAGGAGCTGAAGTTCGCCTACGATCTCATTGCCGCGCTTCGCAAGTAACGGTTCGGTAAATGAACATAAATCTTGACAAATGAGCACAAATGAGATAAAATGAGCATAAGAGAAGGGCGGACGCCCTAAACAGCCGCGGTTTGCCGCGAATACATAAAAAGAAAGGGAGTTTATCATGGGAAAATTCGTTATTAAGCAGACCAAGACCGGATTCGTATTCAACCTCAAGGCCGGCAACGGCGAAGTCATCGCCGTCTCGGAGGTTTACTCCGCCGAATCGACCTGCAAGAACGGCATCGCCAGCGTCAAGAAGAACGCGGGCGCTCACGTCGAGGATCAGACCGTCGAGAACTTCGAGGTCCTCAAGAACCCGAAGTACGAAGTTTACACCGATAAGAAGGGCGAGTTCCGCTTCCGCCTGAAGGCCGCCAACGGCGAGATCATCGCCACCGGCGAGGGCTACAAGGCCAAGGCGAGCTGCCTTAACGGCATCGCCAGCATCGGCAAGAACGCTCCCGACGCGGAGATCGTCAAGGAGTAATCCGGAACATAACCGCATCAACGCAGGCGTCCTCGTGGCGCCTGCGTTTTTTTCAGAAATAGCGCTTGCATTTTTAATTCCCGTATGATAAAATAAATTAATTATGTATGAAAATGGGTTTTTATAAGAAACAGATAGTATTATTCCGAGAGGGTTGACGATATGAAGTTTGTTTCCAAGCTGCGCAGCAGGGGCGTTTCGCATCGAAAACTGAACTATGTAATGGTAGGGCTCGTCATCGTGTTTTCCGTGCTGCTGCTCATGTCGGTCTATCTGACCATGAGCGGTTACAACACCATGCGCAAGGCGACGGACGACTACATCGATCTCGAAAAGGCGGCTACGGGAATGCGCGTCGGCTCCGATTACCTGACCGAGCAGGTGCGCGCCTTCGTCGTGACGGGAGACCGTCAGTATTACGATAACTACTTCCGCGAAGCGAACGTTACAAAGCGCCGCGATATCGCGCTTGAAACGATAGAGCGGCATCTTTCGGATACCACGGCTTCGCGCGCGCTGAGAGCGTCGAAGGAGGCGTCGGATCGCCTTATGGAGAGCGAGTATCACGCGATGCTTCTTACCATATCCGCGGACAGCGACTACGAACTTGACGACTTTGTCGAGCTGAAAGCTACGGGCAATATGGTTCCCCGGAACGAGCTGCTTCTGACTCCGGAGGAAAAGATGGAGCTTGCGCGCTCGATCGTGTTCGACACCGATTATCTCCGCCAGAAAGAAGCCATAATGGCCGAGCTTGACGAGTGCCTTAACTACATCGAGACCGACACCCGCGCCAAGGAGGTCGAAGCCGCCGATCAAATGCGCGGCAGACTCGCGCTTCAGCAGATATACATATTCGCGCTCATTATCATAGTTCTCGTCATGGTCGCGCTGACCGCCGTGCTCGTTACCGGCCCGCTGCTCCGCGCGATCCCGCGCATACGCGACGACCAGCCGCTCGACGTGACCGGCGCGTATGAATACCGGTTCCTCGCGAAGACCTATAACCGCATTTACGGGAGCAACAAAGAGAAGAGCGCGCGCCTCGCTTATCAGGCGACCCACGACGAACTGACCGGCGCCTATAACCGTTCCGGCTACGAGGTGGTCAGCAAGCTCGTCTGCGTTACCGACTACGCCATGGTCCTGCTCGACATCGACCGCTTCAAGAGCTTCAACGACACTCACGGACACGACGTCGGCGATATGGTGCTTTCCCGCGTTTCCGAAACGCTGAAAAAGCAATTCCGAGCCGACGACTACGTATGCCGCATCGGCGGCGACGAGTTCGTCGTGCTTGTTACGAATATAAAGCCGGAGCACAGAGATCTCATCCTGCGCAAGATCGAGAACGTCAACTCCGAGCTTTCCGAGTGCGAGAACCCCGAGCTCGTCGCTTCGATCAGCGTCGGCGTCGCCTTCGGTAACGAAAACATCGCTATGAGAGAGGTTTTCAAAAAGGCCGACGACGCGCTCTATGACGTCAAGCAGAACGGCAGAAGCAGCTGTAAATTCGCGGAGTGATATCCGCGCCAGATAAAACGATCCGTTCCGGAGAGAGAATATGGATAATAAGAATACGAATGTGAATAACGAATCTGTCGGCGCCAAGCTCGTGAACGCCGTCATATCGCTTATCGCGGCTGCCGCGCTCGCGGTGCCCGCCGTTATCACGAAACAGCCCTCGCTGAACGTGCTTCCGCTTGCCGGCGTCGCCGCTATGACCTCGCTTTTCGGCAGTCTTTCCGGCATAGTCTGCGCGGTCGTGACCGCGGTATGTTCGGCGTATACGCTTTCCGAAGGCAACAGCTTCGTGCATTATTCGTCCGAAGGTCTTATCGGACATATAGCGATAATTTTCGTCGCCGCGGTATGCATCGTCTTCATCAGCAGAGTCAGGCGGCTGAATCGTGAGAAGACCGAGGAGCTTGAGCAGATCAAAGCCCGCCTCGAAGAGAACCATATCGAGCAGGAGACGGCGCGTACGATCGATACCGTGACGACGACAAGAAACCGCTACGCTTTCCGCCGTGATTATGAGAATTACAAGGGGCGCGACGTCTGCCTGCTGATGCTCGATATCGATAAGTTCAAACGCACGAACGACACCTACGGTCACGCCGTCGGAGATTTTCTCCTCAAGAAGTTGGGAGAGTCGATGCGGGTGCAGTTCGGAGACGAACACTGCTATCGCTACGGCGGCGACGAGTTTCTCGTCGTATGCCCCGAGGTCGCTCCGGATGATTTCACGTCGAGGATCGAAATGCTGAGAGAAGCGGTCTCTTTGATAAAGATTGACAACGCCGATATCAAGCTTCGCTTTTCGGCCGGCTGCGTTTACGGGTCCGCTGCGCGCTCCGACGACCTGCGCCTTATGATACGCCACGCCGACTCCAATCTTTACGAGGCGAAGGACGGCGGCAAAAACCGCTGCGTTTCCACTGAGTACTCGCGCGAGTTCGCGCAGAAGATCGAGCTTGTTCCGGAGTCCGATATGGTCGAACTTTTCGGCGCCTGACAGGCGGTAATAACATAAAAAAGCACTTCCGCAAAAACGGAAGTGCTTTTTCTGCAGTTTGCCTTAAAGTCGGACGGTACCTTATTGAACCCCGATCGGCAAGTGGAAAGATCAACACGGATTGAAATCCGGCTCCATGCAAAAATCTGGCGCAGGGCGGCATTCGCCCCGCCAACATATTAATGATAACAGAGGGCAGGGGATTTTGCAACAGTTGACATCAAGTTGTCATTGACAAAATAGTTGTCAACAATCTCTTGCGTTTTTTCTTAGAATATGTTATTATCATGTTATTATGAAGGGGGGCGGGGAGATGTTTGCGGAAAGGTTGAGCGAAGCGTTCAAAGTTGTCGGCGTGTCGCCGTCGGATGTGGCGCGCAGTATAGGATGCGACAGGTCGAATATCAGCAGAATGTGCAAAGGCGTGCGCGTGCCGAAGAAGTCGGCCGTATCTTCGCGCCGTCTTGTCAGCGGCATATGCGCCTTAGCCGTGGAAAAAGGAGAGCTTCCTGCTCTCCGTGCCCTTACCGGCTGTGATCAGGGAGCTTCCGAAACGCGCGTCCGCCAGCACCTTATGGATTGGCTTTATGAGGGAGTGAACACTGTCTCCGTAAAGCCGCGTAAGGCGAACAGGATCGCCCCATATGCGCAGCTCGGCGGCAGATTGAATGCCGTCATGGAGCTGGCGGAGCTTTCAAACGTCCGCTTCGGCCAATTGCTGAACCTCGACGCCTCTTATATCAGTCGTTTCCGCAGCGGTCAGCGCTCGCCGGAGTCCAACCCTCAGATGATGGACGATATCTGCGCCGTACTGCTCAAGCGCCTGGCGGAGCAGGATAAAATCGCCGAATTCGCCGCGCTTGCCGAGGCGCCGAAGGGCGAGCCGGAGGACGATGAAGAGGCGTTTTTCCTCCTGCGCGAATGGCTTTTCGATACAGGCAGGGACGTCAACATTCCGGCGGTGGAAAAGCTGCTCGGCAACATCGAGGAATTCGTGCCGCGCCGCATGGTGCCCACCATCTCCGCCGAGGAGCTTGTGGACCGCAGTGCAATGCACACGGGCGAGCGTATATACTACGGCGTCGACGGATTGCGCAACGCGGTGCTGCGTCTCGTTGTGGGAGTCCTGCGCGAAGGGATTAAGGAAATCTTCCTTTATTCCGACCAGAAACTCGACTGGATGATGGGGGACGAAGAGTTCAATCTGCTGCTGTTCTCGCTGCTGCTCGAATGTCTGAACAACGGCACGAAGATCACGATTATCCACAACGTCGACCGCGCCTCCGGCGAGATGTTCAGCGCGATATATAACTGGCTGCCGCTTTATATGTCCGGCGGAATAAACTCGTATTATTTCAGGCGGCAGAATCAGTCGCGATTCTCATATACGCTGTTTCTCTGCCCGGGTTACGCCTGTGTGGAAGGCGGCGGAGTTGTCGGCGATGAACACCTGTACGGTATCTACCGCTACGACACAGACGAAAAGATATTGAGCGTGCACGGCGATGCGTTCGACGCTATGCTCGCTACGTCGAAGCCGCTTGCGAAGGTGTACGGCTCCGACGAGGCGGAACGCCTCGCGGCGATGGGCGGAAGGGCGATGAGCGTTGTCGGATGCGGACTGCCCGTCAGCGTTATGCCGGAGGATACGCTGCGCGGTATGCTTTCGCGCGTCGGCGCGACGGAGCAGGAAAGCCGGAGAATGCTTGCGATCCTGAACGCGCGCCGCAGCGTGCTTGAAAAGAATCTCTGCGGCGGGTATATGCATCTTTCCGGCGTTCTCGCGGATAAGAAGAGCATAGCCGCCGGCGAGGTCGCGGTCGATCTGCCGGGCGTCCGGCTGCTCTATACGCCGGAGGAGTATGCGACGCAGGTGCGCGGCGTGCTTTCGCTGATGGATAACTACCCGAATTTCCGCTTCTTCATCATGCCGAAAGCTGCGTTTGAAAACGTGCAGATATCGGTTACTGAAAGCTCGATCGCGGTAAGTCGGCTGAAGGCGCCGCGCATCAGCTTCCTCGTCACTCATTCGTATCTGCGCGAGGCGTTCGCCGCCTTCGTGAGCAGCATCGAGGAGCGCTGCATCAAGGATGAAAAAGAGGCGCGCAGGCGCCTTGAAAGCTATCTTTAATTGATCGCTGAGGAGCAAAAATGCAGATTGTAATCAACAACGGCAGCGTCGAATACGACGGCGAGCCGGTGCTTACCGAAATAAACTTCGCCGTCCGCGAGAATGAAAAGATCGCGGTCGTCGGGCGCAACGGATGCGGCAAAACGACTCTGCTCCGCGCGCTGACCGGCGAGGTCGATATGATAAAAGGAACGGGCGAATCGGACTTCGGATTCCACAAGACCGGCGCACCCGTCGTCGGCTGCCTGAAGCAGACGTTTGAAGCGGGCGACGAAAGAACGCTTGAGGAGGAGCTGCTGACCGCGTATTCAGACCTTATCGAAACGGAGCGAGCCATGGCTGCCGCGCTTGAAGCGGTCGAGCGCGACGGCAGCGAGGAGAACGCCCGCGAGTATTCGCGCCTTCAGGAGCGCTTCGAAGACCTCGGCGGCTACACCTACAAGAAGGAATACCGCACGGCGCTGAAGAGGTTCGGCTTCGCGGAGTCGGATCTTTCCCGCCCGCTGAGGGAGTTCTCCGGAGGCCAGCGCACGAAGCTCGCGCTTCTCAAACTCCTGCTCTCAAAGCCGCAGGTGCTCCTGCTCGACGAGCCGACAAACCACCTCGATCTTTCCGCGGTCGAATGGCTCGAGGATTATCTCGTGAAATACCGCGGCTCATGCGTAATAGTCTCCCACGACCGAATGTTCCTTGACAAGATCGTCAACGTCGTCTATGAGATCGAATACGGCGAAACGCGCCGCTACACCGGCAATTACACCGCCTTCGCGGCGCAGAAGAAGGAGAACTACGAGCGCGAGCTGAAGGATGCGCTGATGCGCAAAAAGGAGGTCGAGCGCCTCTCCGCGCTTGTCGAGCGCTTCCGCTATAAAGCGAACAAGGCGAAGATGGCGCAGGCGAAGCTCAAACAGATCGAGCGGATCGGAGACACCTCCGCGCCGCGCGCCGCGGACGAAGCCGTCTTCCGCGGAGCGTTCGCGCCGGAACGCGAAACGGTGGAGAACGCCCTCGTCTGCGAGCATCTGCGCTTCGGCTACGGCGCTCCGCTCGGCGAGCTGGACACCGTCGTCAAGCGCGGCGAAAAGCTCGGTATCATCGGCGATAACGGCTGCGGCAAGTCCACTCTCGTGAAAACGCTGATGAAGATAATCCCCGCGCTCGGCGGCGAAAGCCGCTTCGGACTGCACGCGAGCGTCGGCTACTTCGATCAGACGATGACGCAGAACTTCTCGCCGCTTACGGTGCTGGAGGATTTCCAGAAGGACTTTCCGAATATGACGACAGGCGACGCGCGCACCGCGCTCGGCGCGTTCCTTTTCAGCGGCGAGGACGTTTTCAAAACCGTCGGCGAGCTTTCCGGAGGCGAAAAGGTGCGCCTCGCGCTCTGCAAGATATTCCGCCGCAGGCCTAATATCCTCGTGCTCGACGAGCCGACCAACCATATGGATATGCAGGGGCGCGACGCGCTCGAAAAGCTCCTCGCGGACTACGCCGGCACCGTCGTCGCAGTCTCGCACGACAGATACTTCATCAACCGCGTCTGCAACCGGCTCGCCGTCTTCGAGAACGGCGGGCTGAAGCTCTACGGCTGCGGCTACTCCGAATACGAGAAGCTCCGCCCGCGCGAAGCGGACGAGGAAACCGCCGACGCCGGCGGTAAGCCCGCGGCGAAGAAAAAATACGTTTCGCCGCTCAGGGAGCGCGACCGCAAGCTTCACCGCATCGGCGTCCTTGAGGAAAAGATCGCCGTCATCAACGCGCGAACGGCGGAAATATCCCGCATCCTCGCCGAAGACGCGGAGGTCTTCTCCGACTACGAAAAGGTCGCGGAGCTGACCGCCGAAAAAGAAGAGCTCGAGGCGAAGGAAGCGCCGCTTATGGAAGAATGGTCCTCGCTCATCGAGGACGTCGGTTAAGAAAGATAAAATATATAAAGGGTGATAATATGAAAACGGTTTTGTGGATATACGCCGCGATACTCGGCGCGGCTTCGCTCGTCGCCTTCGTTGCCTACGGCGTGGACAAGGCGAAGGCGATGCAGGAGGGCGACCGCATCAGCGAACGCGTCCTGCTCGCGCTCGCGGTCTACGGCGGCGCGGCCGGCGCGTTCTTCGGCAGGGTGGTCTTCCGCCACAAGACGAAGAAGAACTACTTTACTCTCGTGATAACCTTTGCGCTTCTGCTGCAGGCGGCGGTGCTTGCGCTGCTCATCTCGAAAGGGGGCGCGCGGTGATGGCGAATAATAACAACAATTTCTACCGCAAGGATAAATACGGCACCTACGGCTACGGAACGCCGAAGAACAAGCCGCGCAGGCAGCGCAGGAGGACGACCCGCGAGGAGTCGCACTCCGCGGAATCGAACACGCGCCTGACGCTCATCGCGCTGCTCGGCGCGATCGGCTTCGCCGGAGTTTTCGCCGCGCTCGCGCTTCGGGAGAAGCTCGGCGGCGCGTTCGTGCCGGTGCAGTCGGCGTGCGCGCTCGCGCTGCTGGCGTCGCTGGCGCTGTTTTCGTCGTTCAGAAGATGAAATATTTGTGAAAATGCGGCGCCGCCGCGCGTTATGTGTTATAATATCCGCATATTTCATCCGGAGGGACAGCTATGGGAACTTTCAAAAGCACGGACGAAGCGCGTGAGTTTTTCAAAAACGACCGCTTCGCAACGGATAACGGCATGCGTATAGACGAGCTTTTCGACGGCGGCTGCGTCTGCTCGATGGAGCTGACGGAGGCGCACCGCAACGCCTACGGCGGAACGATGGGCGGCGTGATATTCACGCTCGGCGACTTCGCCTTCGCCGTTTCGTCGAATAACGACCATCAGCCGACCGTCGCGCTGACGGTGAACGTCAACTTCACCGCGCAGCCGAAGGGGAAGCGGCTCATCGCGCGCTCGCAATGCGTCAAAAGCGGCAGGACGACCTGCGTTTACGACATACGCGTGACCGACGAAACGGGGCGCGACGTCGCGCTCTTCGTCGGCACCGGCTACAAGCTGGAGAAATAGGCGCGGAAAAACGCAAAAAAGGACGGGAGCGATCCCGTCCTTTTCGTTATATTATTTTCTGTTTATCCCGCGTAGGGCGTTCCGTTGACGTAGAGGGTGTATCCGTTGAGGTTGAGATTCGCGGCGCTGCCTGTGAACGAGGTCACGTAGCTGTCCGCGGTGAGCGTCCAGACGCTCGCGCCGTCAAGCGTCACGGAGACGCTGCCGGTCTCGGAGGAGACGGTATCACCCTTCGCGTTCGTGATGCTTCCGCCGATGAAGCCGGTGAAGACCGAGCCGTCGGAAAGGGTCAGCGTCAGCGAGGAGTTGTCGCCGACGAGCACCGCGCCGCCGAGCGTCTGCGCGGTGGCGTTCAGCACGGCGGTGTTGCTCCCGCCGCTCCAGCCGTCGTCGCATACGGAGATGAGCACGTTTTCGCCGTCCTCGTTGATTATCTCCACTCCGGAGAGGGTTATCACGCAGCTCGTGTTGGTGACGTGGAAGACGTGTCCGCTTCTGCTCGTCAGGCTGCCGCCCGTCATCGTGAAGGAGGACGTGCCGCTCGCCGCGTCGCCGCTCATCGACTGATAGATCATTATGCTGTCATAAAAGGTCGCGTTGCCGTTGCATTTGGTGTTGTTCGCGGTCAGGTCGCAGTCGTTGAGCGTGATGGAGTTGAGTCCCTCTATGCAGACGCCTTCAGAAAGGTTGGAAACGAGCGTCGCGTTCGATACGGTTATATCCGCGGTGGAGTATATCGCCGGAGAGCCGAGCCCGTTTGAGGTGTAGGTGCCGCCGTCGACTGTGACCGTGCCGCCGCCTCTGTCGGTGCGGATCGGCGCGGAGGACTGACCGTTCGTCGTGACGGTCAGATCGTGCGCTTGCATAACGCCTCCGCCGGTGGTCATTATGCCGCCGGAGCCGCTGCCTGTCGTCGTTATCGTCACGTCTTTGATGATGACCGTCGTGCCGTCGCCGGAGGCGCCCTTCTGTCCGCCGTTGCCGCCGTAGCAGAAGACGCCGTTGGCGCCGGAGGCGCCGGAGGTGATCGAGCCGCCGGTGATCGTCGTCGTGGAGCCGTCCTTGACGAGCAGTGCGGCGTTCTGTCCGTAGAAGTTGCAGTTGTCGCCTCCGTCGGAGTCGCCGGTCTTCGTGACCGTTGCGTTTTCGATCGTGACAGCGTCGGCGGTGCTGATCATAAGCGCGCTTTCATCGGCTGTCGAGGAGGCGTAGGTCTTGCCGCTTTCGGAAGCGGATGAGGTTATCTCCGTTGCGCCGGCGTATACGACGGAAGAACTGCCGCTCCCGCCTGGAGCGCCCCCTCCGCCGGGTGCGTCGGGCGGATCGCCGGGCGCATTCTGCGCAGAGGAAGAGGCCGGACCCTCGACGGAGGAGGAGATCGTCGTGCCGCTGCATGCCGCGAGCGAAGAGACGAGCAGGAGGAACAGGATCATTGCCAGTAACTTTTTCATTGTTTTCTCACCTTTTTATTTTATTTTGTATTATTGAAAGATTGCCCGGAAAAGCTCAGAAGCCCTCGGAGAGCTTTGCCGCGACGCGCAGGATGCGCAGCGCGTCGGAAACGGTTATCACGCCGTCGCCGTCGACGTCGCCTGTTGCGAGCGCCTCTTCAGTCTCTTCCGCGAGCTTCGCGGCGATGCGGAGCGCGGCGAGCGCGTCCGCGACGGTGATTTCCCCGTCCTTATCCATATCGCCGATAAGGACGGCGGCGGAGGCGCTTTTGACGGTCACGGTGATCGTCAGATCGCCGGTGACCTTTGTCACGCGCCAGGAGTTCGCGCCGGCGCTGTCAGAAATGTCCTTGAGGTTCTTGTAGCCGCCGGCAACGGCAACGCTTTCGACCTCGAAGCCTTCCGCGGCGACGACAGCGAAGTTGATCTGCCCGTCTCCGGTGACGACCGGGCAGCCGGAGTCGCTGTCGCGCGCGACGGCGGTGGAGACGCCTTCCTCGTCGGCGGAGGCGTAGTCCTGCGTGTAATAGATGTTGACCGCGGCGTCGCCGCCTTCAATGATGAAGGTCGCTGTGAAGGGCGCCGCCGTCACGACGTCTGTATAGCCAGCTTTGCCTATTGATGCGGTCGCTGTGAAGGTGATCGTTTCCGCGTTGGTCAGCACGCTCGTTATCGCGCCGTCGAGCGCTACGGAGTTGCCGCAGTCGGCGCAGATGTAAGTGAGCGTCGCTTTGCCGCAGCCGTCGCTCCACGTCCATTCGGGAGTCGTGCCGTCGGCCACTGTTCCGTGCTCGCATTCGACGGTCGTTATCGTCACCGTCGTGTCGGCGGTTATCTTGGTGATGCGGTAGGTGTTCGCGAGGCCGGTATCAGACGGTCCCTTGATGTTTTTATACGTGCCGGAAACGGCGCTGACGCCGCTTATCGCGTAGCCTTCCGCGAGGACGACGGTGAAATTGAGCTGTCCGTCGCCGGTGGAGTCGGGAGCGCCGGTGGCGCTGCTGCGCGAGACCGCCGCACCGTCGGCGGCGACGGATACGCTCGCGCCGGAGTAGTCCTGCGTTTCATAAACCGTGATCGAGCTGACTCCCTCGTCGCCGGCGAAGGTGACGGTGAAGCCCTCGTCGGTCGATGCGCCGCCTTCAAACGCGTGGTCGCATTCGGGAACGGTGACGAGCGCGGGGATCGTCTGCGTTTCGGTCGCGCCGCAGACGGAGCAGGTGTAGGTCGTCAGCCCGTTGCTTTCCGCCGTCGCGGCGGTAACGGCGCCGTCGTCCCAGCTGTGGCTCCACGAGCCGCCCTTGCACGCCGCCGCGCTGTTTGCGGTCGTGATCGTCGGGGCGGAGGAAGAAACGGAGGAAGGCCAGGAGGCGAGGACGTAGCTCACGTTTTTCGTCAGCGTATAGCTCATCAGTACGCTGCCGTTTGCCGAAGCGTTCACGGCCTTGCCTGCGGAAACGCTCGTTCTGCTCGCGGTGTATTTCTGATCCGCGCCGAACCAGCTTTTCTGCGCCGTGCCGTCAGCGCCGGTGGAGCCGGCGGTGATGAGCGTCGCGCCCTGCACGAGGATCGTGCCGTCGGCGTCGAGCGCGGAGTTATCGCCGCCGGAGCGCATACTGAACACCGCCTGCGTGCCGCCGTAGAGATAGAGTCCGCCGTTGGAATCGAGCCCGTCGCCGTCGCAGTTGACGTAAAGCTCGCCGCCGTAGATATAGATGTTATAATCGCTTGACGACGAGGAGCCGCCGGGCGTGTTTCCGCCGGGGCCGTGTCCGCCGCCCGGATTCCAGCCGCCGCCTCCGCCGAAGCCTGGGTCAGTGCCGTTTCCGCTGCCGCCGGCGGCGTTCACGCCGTCATCGGAGGCGACGACGTAATAGCGTCCGGAGTAGATATAGACCGTGCCGCCCTCGAGGCCTTCATAGGAGCTTTCGATGCGGACGTCGGGATCGCGCGCAAGTCCGTTTTCGCTGCCGAGGATAAGGGATGTATCGGCGTGCATCCCGTCGTCGCCGGTGTTTATCGTGAAGGCGCCGCCGGTGACGGTGGCGTAGGCGTCGGAATGGAGCGCGTCGTCGCCGGTGTTGAGCGTGAAACTGCCGCCGGTGATCGTGAGCGTCGGTTCGATGCCGGCCTCTTCGGCGCGGTCGCCCGCCGCCTTCAGCCCTTTGCAGCTGTTGGCGTCCGCGAGGGTGTCGTTCCATACGCCGCTGCCCTTCCACGTCTGAACGTCAAACGTGCCGCCGTTGATCGTGAGCGAAGCGTCGGCCTGGAAGCCGTCGCCGTCGCAGTCGATATCGAACTCGCCGCCGTTGACCGTAATTGCGCCGGCGGATTCATTGTCAATCGTTGTTCCCTCGGCCTCGTCGGTGGCGTCCGGCGCGCTCTTGACGCCGTCACCCGCCGCCTTTATGACGTAGGAGCCGCTGTTGAAGACGATACTTCCGTCGCAGGCGATGCCGTTATTGACCGCCGCGCCGGAGAGGGTGCCGCCGTAATACTTTCCGCTGCCTGTGACCGTGACCGTGCCGGATTGATTGAAGACCAGTGCCGCGGTGGAGCCGCCTTTGATACCGTTCTTGGCGTTCGCGACGATGTTCAGATCGCCATCGCCGCAGAAGGTCACGGACGCGCCGCTTTTGATCTTGATCGCCGCGCCCTCGAAGGCTTCTGCGATCTCGGGGTCGGATGAATTCTCGTCTTCGGGGTTCTCGTTATCCGTCAAGGTGGACGTTCCTTCGAGATGGATGCTTACGTCGGAGGATTTCTTGACGACTATCGGCGCGGTCGATGAGGAGGCGAGAGTAAGATTGTCGAGTATGAGCGTGACTCCGCTTAGCCCCTTGCTAACGACTATCGAACCTTCCGCGCAGCTTCCGCTTATGCGGTAGACGCCCGCGGCGGTGATGGTCAGCGCCGTGCCTGCGATTGCGTAACCGCTTCCGGAGAGGGTTTCCTCCACGCCGGAGTCGGTGAAGGTGAGTGCTGCGCTTTCCGCGGTGTCGGCGAACGCTTCGACCGCGCAGAGCGAGAAGAGCATCGCTGCTGCGATTATTACGCTGATGAATTTTTTAAGTTTCATTTTCTGATTCCTCCTTAATAATCGGTCTTGCCGGTGGTGTTCGTTCTGTGTCTTACTGTACGGATTATAAAGGCGGAAGATTGAAACAAGATTGAAAAGCGTTTAATATTTCAAACGGCAGGCGAAAAAATTCGCGCAATAAAAGAGGACGCTCAAAGCGTCCTCTTTTATTGCGTTATTCCACTTGCCGTCGGGGATTTCAACGTTTCGCCTCAAAGCAGCGCTTTGAGTTCTGCGTCCGAGAGGGTGGCGAAGCCGCGCTCGTCGAGCAGTTCCTCCGCGGCGGCGGTGCTGTCGACGCGGAGTACGACGTAGGCGCTGTCGCTCTTCGTGCCGGTGAAGGCGTAGAGGTATTCGACGTTGATTTGCGCTTCCTCGAGCGCGTCGAGCACTCCGGAGAGCGCGCCCGCCTGGTCGTCCATGCGGACGGCGATGACCTCCGTCTCGGTGACGATGGCGTGCTCGCTGACGATGCGCTTCGTCTCGGCGGCGTCGGAAACGATGAGGCGAAGGATGCCGAAGTCCTTGGTGTCCGCGATGCTCATCGCGCGGATATTGATGCCGGCGGCGGAAATCTTACGGACTGTTTCGGAGAGCTTGCCGGGTTTGTTTTCGAGGAAAACGGATAACTGTGTGATCGCCATGAGTCTCGCTCCTTTCTAATCGTGCAGCTTGCGCTTGTCGATGACTCTGACCGCCTTGCCCTCGCTTCTGGCGATGGACTTGGGCGGAACGAGGTGCATTTTCGCGCCGATGCCGAGCATCGCGCGCATCGCGCCTTCAAGGGATTTTTCTCTGTTCTGGATGTCCGCGATCTTGTCGGAGAACTGATCGGGATTCAGCTCGACGTAGACGTCGAGGGTGTCGTTGTTGCGTTCTCTGTCGACGACGATCTGGTAGTTCGGGTCGTAGCCCTCCTTGAGCAGAACGGTCTCGATCTGGCTCGGGAAGACGTTGACGCCGCGGATGATCATCATATCGTCGCTGCGTCCCATCGGCTTGCTCATTCTGACGTGAGTTCTGCCGCAGGAGCACTTCTCGCGTGAAAGCACGCAGATGTCGCGGGTGCGGTAGCGGAGCAGCGGGAAGCCCTCCTTATCGAGCGAGGTGAAGACCAGCTCGCCCTTGGAGCCCTCGGGAAGCACTTCGCCGGTGTCGGGGTCGATTATCTCGGCGTAGAAGTGGTCCTCGTTGATGTGCATTCCGTGCTGTTCCTCGCATTCGAAGGCGACGCCGGGGCCGCTCGTTTCGGTCAGACCGTAGATGTCGTAGGCCTTGATGCCGAGGGATTCCTGGATGTTGCGGCGCATCTCCTCCGTCCACGGCTCCGCGCCGAAGATACCCGCCTTCAGCTTGTTGTCGGAGGGCTTGTATCCCTTCTCCTTCAGCGTCTCGCCGATATAGGCGGCGTAGGAGGGGGTGCAGCAGAGGATGGTCGCGCCGAGGTCCATCATGAACTGGATCTGTCTGTCGGTGTATCCGGAGGACATCGGCAGCGTCAGGCAGCCGACCTTGTGCGAACCGCCGTTGAGTCCGGGTCCGCCGGTGAAGAGACCGTAGCCGTAGCATACCTGGCAGACGTCCTCGTTAGTGCCGCCGGCGGCGACGATGGCGCGCGCGCAGCACTCTTCCCAGAGGTCGATATCGTGCTGCGTGTAGAACGCCACGACACGTCTGCCGGTCGTGCCGGAGGTGGACTGGATGCGGACGCAGTTCTTGATGTCGGTGCCGAGCAGTCCGTAGGGGTAGGCGTCGCGGAGGTCCGCTTTCGAGAGGAAGGGCAGCTTCCTGATATCGTCGATGCTCTTTATATCCTCCGGCTTGACGCCTTTTTTATCCATAAGATCGCGGTAATAGGGGACGTTTTCGTAAACGCGCTTCACCTGCTTGACGAGCTTCTCGTTCTGTATGCGGATAATCTCGTCCCGTGAGGCGGTTTCTATCTCCTCCTGATAATAGTTTGACATTGGTTTGCTCCCTTTTTTATGTGTCCTGTGCGTCAGCGTCCGAGGTTGTCGGTGATGCCGACGGTTTTGCTGTCATTGTAGCAGGCGAACTTGTCCTCGACGTCCGCGGGCGCGGAACGCTTCGTCAGCGCGCTGACGAGCGGTACTATGACGAGTCCGCCGACCATCGCGATAACGCCCGAGTAGAGCGAGTTTTTGAAAACGAAGCTCAGCACGGGGATCTCCGCGACGGAGAAAAGCCCGATGGAAATGAGGAACTGCACGACCTCCAACCCGACGCCCCACACGAAGCAGGCGGCGACGGCGGCTTTAGTGGTCTTCTTGTAGTAGAGGCCGTAGAGGAAGGGCGCGAGGAACGCTCCTGCGAGCGCGCCCCAGGAAACGCCCATCATCTGCGCGATGAAAAGGTTCTTGCTGTTCGCCTGATAGATCGCGATTATCGCGGAGACCGCGATGAAGACGACTATGAAGATACGCATCATCGTCAGCTTCTTCTTCTCGGTCATTTCCTTCTTTCTCGCGGGGGCGATCAGGTCGAGCGTGATCGTCGAGGAGCTGGTCAGCACCAGCGAGGAGAGGGTGGACATCGATGCCGAAAGCACCAGCACTATAACTATGCCGATGATTATCGCGGGCAGGTTGGAGAGCATCTTCGGGATTATCGCGTCGAAGCCCTCCGCCTTCACGTCGACGTTATAGAGCCGCGCGAAGCCGCCGAGGAAGTAGCAGCCGCCGGCGACGACTATCGCGAAGATCGTGGAAATGATGGTGCCCTTCTTGATGGAGTCCTCGTTCTTTATCGCGTAGAACTTGCCGACCATCTGGGGCAGTCCCCAGGTTCCGAGGGAGGTCAGCAGCACGACGAAGATAAGGAATACGGGGTCCGGTCCGAGGAAGGAGGCGAACTCCCAGCCGCCGTTGGGGCCGGTCGCGAGCTGCTTCGTCGCTTCCATGAAGCCGCCGTTGCTGTTCAGCACCGCGACGATGACCGCGATGATGCCGCCGAGCATTATGATGCCCTGAATGAAATCGTTGAGGGCGGTCGCCATATATCCGCCGAGGATGACGTAGATTCCCGTAAGCACCGCCATAATTATGACGCAGACCGCATAGGGTATGCCGCCGAACGCCATATTGAACAGTCTGGAAAGGCCGTTATACAGCGAAGCGGTGTACGGGATCAGAAACACGAAGGTGATCACCGAAGCGGCGATCTTCAGCTTCGGCGAGTTAAATCGCGAGCCGAAGAAGTCGGGCATCGTCTTGCTCGAGAGGTGCTGCGTCATGATGCGCGTGCGCCTGCCGAGTATGCTCCACGCGAGCAGCGAGCCGATGAACGCGTTTCCGAGACCGATCCACGTAGAAGCGAGTCCGAAGTTGTAGCCGAACTGTCCCGCGTAGCCGACGAAGATGACGGCGGAGAAGTAGGACGTTCCGAAGGCGAAGGCGCTGAGCCAGGGACCGACGGAGCGCGAGCCGAGAACGAATCCGTTAACGTCGGACGCGTGTTTCTTCGATCTGACGCCGATGATTATCATCACCGCAAAAAAGACTATGATAAGCGCGAGCGTCAGGATGGATGTGGTACTCATTTTTTGTCATCCTTTCTGTTGGACGTTTATTTGTTGACAGGGGGGAGCTTGTTGAGCGCGACCTGCAACTCCTCGTCGGTGGGGATGTAATCCTCCATCTGTCCGTCGTGGAACTTCTGGTACGCGACCAGGTCGAAGTAGCCGGTGCCGGTCAGGCCGAAGACGATGGTCTTCTCCTCGCCGGTCTCCTTGCACTTCAGCGCCTCGTCGATCGCTACGCGGATAGCGTGGGAGCTTTCGGGGGCGGGGAGGATGCCTTCTATGCGGGCGAACTGCTCCGCCGCTTCAAAGACCTTGACCTGCGGGACGGAAACGGCTTCCATCAGCCCGTCGTCGTAGAGCTGGGAGAGCACGGAGCTCATGCCGTGATAGCGGAGTCCGCCGGCGTGGTTCGGCGCGGGGATGAAGTCGCTGCCGAGGGTGTACATCTTCGCGAGCGGGCAGACCATGCCGGTGTCGCAGAAGTCGTAGGCGTACTTGCCGCGGGTAAGACTCGGGCAGGACGCCGGCTCGACGGCGATGATGCGGCAGTCGAGCTTGCCGTTGATCTTGTCGCGCATGAAGGGGGCGATCAGTCCGCCGAGGTTGGAGCCGCCGCCCGCGCAGCCGATGACCATATCCGGCTTGATGCCGTATTTGTCGAGCGCCGCCTGCGTTTCAAGACCGATAATGCTCTGATGCAGCAGCACCTGGTTCAGCACGGAACCGAGAACGTAGCGGTAACCCGGCTGCTTCACGGCGGCTTCCACGGCTTCGGAAATGG
>JAFRVI010000010.1 GCA_017438525.1 Clostridia bacterium | reverse complement strand
CACGGCGCCCATTTGGGCGCCGTGCGCTTTTAGTTGAAATACGGAGGATTCGAAACGAGCTCTGATTCGCCGACGGCGAATCAGGAGCAACGCTCCGGTGGAGCGTTGCGCAAGCGAGAAGAGAACCGGCCGAACGCTGACACGCGGTGTGGAGGTTTCGCAGCCAATTTGGGCGCCGTGCGCTTTTAGTTGAAATACGGAGGATTCGAAACGAGCTCTGATTCGCCGACGGCGAATCAGGAGCAACGCTCCGGCGGAGCGTTGCGCAAGCGAGAAGAGAACCGGCCGAACGCTGACACGCGAGGGCTTCGGCGCCCGGTGAGTTATGAGTGCGTATTGTCGTACAATTTCTTGATGTCAAGCGGCAGGTCGTCTGGGATCATGTCGTTCAGCTTGTCTTCCGAGCCGTCTTTGATCGCCGTTTCATAATACCAGCATTTGAAATTCAGCATATCCAGCGTTTTTTGAAGCTGCGCCATTTCTGCCTCCACGGCGGTTTTCCGCGCCTCGAACAGTTCCTTTCTCTGCTCATAGGTGGACGGTCCCTCCACGCACCACTCCATAAACTTCTTGATATCCTTTATCTCGAGACCGGTGGCCTTCAAACACGCGATGACCCGAAGCGCTTCTACCTCCGCTTCTCCGAATTGCCGGATGCCGGACCGCCTCCGCATCGACGGGAAGAGCCCTTCTTTGTCATAATAGCGCAGTGTTGAAACGGGGAGACCGAACATCTCCGAAATTTGTCCTATCGTGTACATAAAAATTTCTCCTGAATTTGTAAATTAACTCTTGACCTAAAGTCAAGTTTAGATATTACAATATAATTGTATCACGGAACGGAAGAAAATACAACTTAAATTTACGGGAGGATTTTTGGAAATGATCATAACTGAAGAACTCAAACTTACACAGGAGTGGGACAAGACGTTCCCGAAAAGCGAAAAGGTCGATCACCGCAAGGTCGCCTTCGTAAATCGCTACGGCATCACGCTGGCAGCCGATATGTACGTCCCGAAGGATGCGGAGCGCAAGCTCCCGGCTATTGCGGTATCCGGGCCCTTCGGCGCAGTCAAGGAGCAGTGTTCCGGTCTGTACGCACAGAAAATGGCGGAGCGCGGATTTCTGACGATCGCTTTCGATCCCTCCTTCACCGGCGAGAGCGGCGGAAACGTACGCTATATGGCGTCTCCCGACATCAACACCGAAGACTTCATGGCGGCCGTGGACTTTCTTTCCCTTCACGAAAAAGCGGACCCGGACCGCATCGGAATCATCGGCATCTGCGGCTGGGGCGGTATGGCAATCAACGCCGCCGCGCTGGATACCCGCATCAAGGCCACGGTTGCTTCCACTATGTACGATATGACGAGAGTCAACGCAAGGGGATACTTCGACGGCGAAGACAGCGAAGAAGCGCGTTATCGGAAAAAAGAGGCGATGTGCGCGCAGCGGCTTGAAGACCTGAAAAGCGGCGAATACAAGCTCGGCGGCGGTGTGGTCGATCCACTACCCGACGACGCGCCGTTCTTTGTGAAAGACTACTATGATTACTACAAAACACCGCGCGGATATCATCCGCGTTCGCTCAACTCAAACGGCGGCTGGAACGTCATCGGCTGCGAGTCCTTCATCAATCAGCCGATCCTTCGGTACAGCAACGAGATCCGCAGCGCCGTCCTTCTGATTCACGGTGAGGGCGCTCATTCCTGCTATTTCAGCCGCGACGCCTACGCCGATATGACGAAAGACGGCAGGTATACGGATAACAAAGAATTGATGATCATTCCCGGCGCCGTTCATACCGACCTCTATGACGGCGGAGGCAAAGACGCTATTCCGTTCGACAGGATACAGAGCTTCTTTAAAGAGTATTTGAAATGAGGTAATGCGTATGAGATTAAACAAGTTGATTGCGCTGTTTGCCGGTATCGTATTGCTTATCAGTCTTGCCGCCTGCGGAAGTGTGCAAACAGCGTCAAACACGGCTCCCGATTCGGATGCCGTAAACGACAGCGGCACTCGCCCGAACTCGCCTGATCAGTCGACAGAGCCGACGGCGGAAACGGGGCAGACCGATCTTCCGCAGGGAAAGAACGCGAAAATTGCAGTCGTCGTCTTTTCCGCTACGGGAACCACCAAAGGTGTGGCTGACAAAATCGCCGCTCTGACCGGCGCCGATATCATGGAAATAATCCCGGCGCTGCCGTATTCCGCGGAGGATCTGAACTACAATGACTCCGGCAGCCGGACGTCAAAGGAGCAGAATGACCCGAATGCACGGCCCGAGATAGCGGAAGAAATATCGCTTGACGGCTATACGACGGTTTATCTCGGATACCCGATATGGTGGGGACAGGCCCCTCGGATTCTCAGCACCTTTGCGGAGAGTCATGACTTTACCGGAATCACGGTTATTCCGTTCTGCACTTCCGGCTCCAGCGATATCGGACAGAGCGACGATGCCCTTGCCGAACAGGCGGGAAGCGGAACGTGGCTGCAGGGGAAGCGTTTTTCCGGCAGCGCCGCGGAAACAGAGCTGCAAAAATGGATAAATGATATGGGAGAAACCGCTGTGGAAAAAACACTGCGTCTGCATATCGGCAATACCGAGGTTTCCGTTGAATGGGAAGATAACGAGTCGGTAGGTGCGCTTATTGATCTTGCTAAAGCAAAACCGATCATAATCGATATGTCCATGTACGGCGGTTTTGAGCAGGTCGGTTCACTGGGTGCAGGTTTACCGAGAAATGATGAGCAGACAACTACGGAAGCAGGAGACATTGTGCTGTACGACGGGAACAGTATCGTCGTATTTTACGGCTCGAATTCGTGGGCGTACACACGGCTCGGCAGGATCACGAATAAGAACGCCGCCGAAATGACCGATCTGCTGGGCGGCGGCGACGTTACGATAACGATTTCATACGGAGGATGATAAAATGAGCAAGGTGCTTGTTATCACGACGAGTTTAAGAGCAAGGAGCAATTCGGATATACTTGCCGAACGTCTCATTGCCGGAGCGAAAGACGCGGGCCACGAGGTGGAGCATATCGGGCTCAAGGGGAAGGAGATCGGGTTCTGCATCGGTTGTCTCGCCTGTCAGAAGACACAAAAATGTGTGCTGAAAGATGATGCCGTCGCCATCGCCGAAAAGGTCAAAAACGCGGACACTCTCGTTTTTGCCACGCCGGTCTATTACTATGAGATGAGCGGGCAGATGAAAACGCTCCTTGACCGCATGAACCCGCTCTATTCTTCGGATTACCTGTTTCGTAACGTCTATATGCTGACGACCGCGGCGGAGGATGAAGAGACCACGCCCGAAAAAGCCGTGTCCGGCCTGCGTGGCTGGGTGGATTGCTTTGAGAAAGCGACGCTTGTCGATTCTCTTTTCTGCGGCGGTATTTCAGCTTCGGGTGAGGCGGCAATCAAGGAAGCGGAGCTTGCGGAAGCATATAGTTTCGGAAGAAGCATTTTATAAAAGCGACGTCTTTCATACAGCGCACGGCGCCCTTTGGGGAACAAAGGGCGCCGTGCGCTTTTGTTATAAAAGCTTGAGAGCTTTTATCCATGCCGGTACGGCGGGACAATACGGAAGTGTAATAACAGAATATGTTATAACGCGCGAGTGTCAAGTTGACAGTATTCAGCGTGTACTGAAAAAGCGCGTATTTAAGCAGGCCGCCGCGGCGGATAAAACCCCCAACTTATATCAACTTATATATAAAGATTTCTTGACAATTACGCCGTTTTGCGCTATCATATAAAATGCATTTTTGTAAACAAAGCCCAGCAGGCGCGTATACATGTTCCTAAATAAAAGGGATGAAAAGATATGAGTGATACCATGCGCAAAACGGGCGCGATAAGAAACCTTATGGAAAGAGCTGAAGGGTTTACCCTTGTCCGCGCGATACGCGGCGGACTGCTCAGCATAACGCCGGTGCTCATCATCGGCGCGTTCGCGTTGATTCTGAAGACTTTCCCGGTCGAAGCGTATCAGAAGTTCGTCAACGGTTTCGCGGGAGGACTCCTGCTGCAGTTCCTCGACTTCATCTACAACGCGACCTTCGGCATCCTGAGTCTTTACATGACGGTATCAATAAGCCGCTCGTATATGCGCGTGAAAAACGCTGAGAAGCTTAACGAGGATACGCCCGCCATCGGCGCGATGCTCTCGTCGATGCTGTCCTTTACGATACTCGCCGGCACCTTCCGTGAGATTACGGAAGCGGGAACGAACGATAAGTTCAACATCGCCTTCGTAACGAACGGGCTCGGCCCGCAGGCGATATTCCTCGCGATACTCACGGGAATCGGCGCCGCCGCGCTGTACGCGCGGTTTTACCGCCTGCTTCACGGACGCCGCAGACGCTTCTACTCGACGGGCGCGGATCACGAGTTCAACCTGATGCTTTCATATCTTTTCCCGATAACGCTGACAGCGGTGGTCTTCGCGATATTCAACACGGCGATAGTCAACATTTTCAGCGTTCATTCCTTCCGCGAGCTGCTCGCGGAGGCGTTCAACAAGCTGTTCTCGGTCGGAACGACCGGCTTCTTCAAGGGTTTCTTCTTCGTAATGCTCTCCTCGGTGCTGTGGTTTTTCGGCATCCACGGCAGCGATACGCTGGAGGGCGTTATGCAGCGGTACTTCGCGCCCGGCCTCGCGGCGAATCAGGCCGCGGTCGCGGCGGGGAACGCGCCGAACGAGATACTGACGAAGCAGTTTTTCGACTGCTTCGTGCTTATGGGAGGATGCGGTTCCGCGATATGCCTTCTTATAGCGATACTGCTCTTTTCAAAAAACAGGGCGCGCCGCGGACTCGGATTCTCGGCGGCGTTCCCGATGCTTTTCAATATCAACGAGCTGATGGTTTTCGGCCTGCCGGTAGTCTTTAACCCCATTATGCTTATACCGTTCATCACCGTTCCGCTGGTCTGCTACTCAACGGCTTATCTCGCGATAGCGACGGGGCTCGTGCCGATGATAACCGGCAGCGTCGAATGGACGACTCCGATACTGCTCGGCGGCTTCCACGCGACCGGCTCGGTCGCCGGCAGTCTGCTGCAGGTGGCGAACGTCGTGCTCGGCGTGCTTATATACGTTCCCTTCGTCCGTATGCTCGACAAGCGCGACGCGGATAAATACAAGAGAGAATACGACTCATTCATCAACTATTTCCGCCTGAACGAGCAGTCGCTCGCGAACGTAAACCTCATAGAGCAGAAGAGCGTCAACGGCGAGTTCGCCAGAGCGCTCTGCGTCGAGATAAAGCACGGTCTGCGGAACGGCGCCGTCCTCGCGTATCAGCCGCAGTATCACTACGACGGACACTGCATCGGCGTGGAGGCGTTGCTGCGTCTCAATCACCCGAATTACGGTACTCTCTATCCGCCGGTGGTCATAAAGCTCGCGCAGGAGGGCGGCTTCCTGCCGGATCTTGAAGAAGCGGTCGTGATGCGCGCGCTGGAGGATCGCCCGAAGCTGCTCGAACGCTTCGGAAAGGATATCAAGATATCCCTCAACGTCACCGGAACCACGGTCGTCACTCCGCGTTACCTGCAGTTCATGCAGAAACTGAACGCGAAGGATCCCTTTGAGGGCAAGAATATCTGCATCGAAGTTACCGAACAGGCGGCGCTCGCCTTTGATGAGGAGACCATAAAGACGCTGCGCGCGTTCCGCGAGCTCGGTCTGTCTCTCGCCATTGACGACTTCTCGATGGGCCAGACGTCCATTAACTATCTGAAGGATAACATCTTCAACTTCATCAAACTCGACGGCTCGCTTGTCAAGGGGCTATCCGAGCACCAGAACTGCAGAGAAATAATCCTCTCCATAACGCAGCTCGCCGCGAGCTTGCACCTGACGGTGCTCGCCGAATTCGTGGAAACGAAGGAACAGCGCGAAGAACTGCACGAAATCGGCTGCGACTGCTATCAGGGCTATCTGTATTCGCCCGCGGTCTTCCTTTCGGAGCCCGCCAAACCGCAGGCGCAGGAGCGGAAGGAATAAAACGCTATGTTCAAAAAGAAAAAGGCGGCCTCGTTCGAAACGCTGACGCTTTCGATAAGCGGCATGCGCGCGCAGGTCGAATACGAAATAAAAAACCTCGGCGCGGAAGCGGAAATATCGATGTATACCTGCCGTTACTGTGCGCCGGATGGGATGGAGCGACGTCTCGAGAAACGTGTGACCTGCTCGATCGAAGAGGCGCTGGATATGCTGAACGACTGCGGCGTGCCTTCCTGGAACGGCTTCAGCGGCAAGCACCCGCGCGGCGTGCTGGACGGCGAAATGTTCCGCCTCGAGGCGGTCATGGACGGCGAACGCGTACACGCCGACGGCTCGCAGAACTTTCCGAACGGCTTCAGCGAACTGCGCGGCTGGCTTTATAAAACGCTGAACGAGGAGGGGTAATATGTCGATATTCAGGAAGAAAAAGCGCGATGAAGACGTCGACGACGGCATAGTAATAATAAAAAAGACGCCTCCCTGTGTCTGCGGGGGTACCGACGCCTACATCGACACGAAGGCGCCGAAGGAGATAACCTCCGGCGATATGACTTTTTTCGACGTGACGAGCGCGTTCAGGACTCTCGCCGTCGACGGCGCCGACCGGCTGGACTGCGTTTCCGCCTTCGCCGCGCCGGTCGGGGACGGCAGCTTCGTCTTCCTCGAAACGCGCGAGTATTCCGATTACGACGAGCCGCACTGCGAGTGGGCGCTGCTGAAGGAAAATATCATGCCGAAGCTGACCGCCCTCGCGCGTGAGCACAGCCTTGCGAAAAACAACGGCTATCATTCGCAGACACACGGCCTGCCCGAGAACTTCGGCGGCAGCGTGGATATCGGTTACGCCTCGGGCGAACGGATAAGCGTTTCCGACAACCAGAGCCCCGTGATCGCCTACGAAGCGGGCGTCGCGATCGCCGACGCGTTCCGCGCCGCGCTGAAGGGCGAACGCGAGGCGCTTCCCGACCTTTCCGCGCTGACGGCGATACGCTTCGCGGAAGAGCGCGATAACGGCGGCTTTACCCGCGCAACGCTGACGATCGACCCCGCTGGCGCGGGGACGAACGCGAAGACCTCGCGCTACGACGATCCGACGGTCTACGAGAGCGAGAAGCCGGTAGACGCCGAAACCGTCGCCGCGATCCGCGGGAATATTGAGCGCTGCGGTATGCTCGCCTGGGCTGACCTGCCGGAGAGCGATTACAAATACGGCGCGAAAAAGACGCTTTCCTTCGTCTTTGCCGACGGCACGGAGATAACCGTTCCGGACGGCAGGCGCCTTCCCGGCAGACTTCAGGGCGGTTTTTTCAATATAGAACTCGAGATGACTGCCAAGCATTGATTAAGGAGTTTAATTGATTTAAAACGGGTTGCTCCGAAAAAATATATGGATTTTTTAGCGCGGATGTGTCATCATTGACTCCAATGCGGCATTTGTTCCGTCCGCCATCCGAAGGGGAAAAGGATATATGGCAAAAAGAAAACGCAAGCTGAATCTTACAACTCAGTACGTAATAATCGTCTGCGCGTTGCTGTTGGCGGTCAACGTCACGCTCGGTCTGCTGCTCATGTCGCAGTCCGGCAAGGCGATGAAGGAAATGATCCGCAGGAACATGCTCTCCGTCGCCGATACCGTCGCGGCTTCGCTCGACGGCGACGCCTTCGCGGCCATAGACGGCAACAACGCCGGCACGCCGGAGTACGACGGGATATACTCCGACCTGACGAACGTCCTGCGCGCGCAGAAGGACAGCGACATCAAGTATATTTACACCGTCAAGAAACAGGGCGACCACTTCATATTCGTCGTCGACCCCGACCCCGTGAAACCGGGACTCTACGGCGATTCCGTTGTAGACACCGATTCGCAGGCTGCCGCGTGGAATACCGGCGTTTCCGCGGTCGACGCCGAGAAGTATCAGGATGAGTGGGGCAGCTTTTACACCGCGTGGAGCCCGATCAAGAACTTCTCCGGCAAGGTCGTCGGCCTCGTCGGCGTCGACTTCGTCGCCGACTGGTTCGATGAGCAGATCGCCGCGCATACGAAGTTCGTCGTTATCGGCAGCGCGCTTTCGCTGGTCGTCGGCGCCGTGATAATGCTGCTTCTGACCGGTCAGCTCCGCAGCCGCATCCGCGAGCTCAATTCCGAAATGCAGACGCTCTCCGGCGACGTCGAGAAGCTCTCGAACGAGATCCGCGTGCGCCCCGGCTACTCGGACGCGGCGCCGGAGGAGAACGAATCCGGCGATACCATCGGCGAGCTCAGCGGCAAGATCCACGCCATGCGCGGCAAGCTTCAGGCGTATATGCAGTACGCGCACGAGCAGGCGTACACCGACTCCATGACCGGCGTCGCGAACAAGACGGCGTACCTCGACTACGTCAAGGAGCTCAACAGCAGGATAAACAACGGCACCGCCTCCTTCGCGATAGCCGTCTTCGACGTCAACGGTCTGAAGACCACGAACGACAACTACGGCCACGAATGCGGCGACCGCATCATAATCGACGCAGCGGAGATGATCCGCCGCGTGTTCGGCGACGAGCAGCTGTTCCGCATCGGCGGCGACGAATTCATAGTCATCCTCGGCGCAACCACCGAGAAGGAGCTGAACGAAAAGCTCGCTCAGCTTGAAGAACTCGTTGCCGCGTTCAACAGTGGAGAGAAACGCTACGCTATGACGCTTTCCTTCTCCGGAGGCGGCGCGGTCTACCGCCCGGGCGAAGACGCCGCGTTCAAGGAGGTCTTCAAGCGCGCCGACGAGGCGATGTATCAGAACAAGGGCAACTATTACAAGCAGTTCGGCGACCGCCGCCGCAACTACGAGGAAGAGGACGACGCCAAACGCATCTCGGATAAATAATAGAAACGGAAACAGCGGAGCGTCGCTCCGCTGTTTCCGAAAATACGCAAGGGGGAATCATTTTGCACTGCAAAACAAACAGGATAGTATCGGTCTTGATTACGGCGGCGCTGCTGCTTTCCGCGCTGTCGCTCGGCGGCTGCGGCAAGGAAGCCGACAAGGTGACTACCGGCGAGATAGGAGTCGTCAGAGACGAGGAATTCGGCAACGTCTATATAGACCTTACGATCGACGGATTCAACGCGCTCGGCTTCGCCTTCGGCGACAGCGTCGACATTGCCTTCGATAACGGCAAGAGCTACGAAGACGTCCCGTATTACTCCGGCTACTACGTGCCGGTGGGCGAAATGCTCGCCTGCGGCTATCCCGGCTACCCCCACGTCGTCATCGCGCGCAACTACGGCGCGTCCACCTGGGAGGAGTTCGAAATGACGGAATCCTCCAAGGTCACAGTCACGCTGAGGGAGCAGGGCAAATACAAGGCGGTTCAGGAGCTCTACGCGCTGGACTATTCCGATCTGCGCGAGGAGTTCGACTCAGATATTATGTTTGCCAACTTCCGCGAGGTCGTCGGCGGCAATCTGAAGAAGGGCGGCTTCTACCGCTCCGCGTCGCCCTGCGACAACCAGCACAACCGCGCGGCGTACGCGAACAGATTCGCCGAGGAATACGGCGTCAGATTCGTGCTAAACCTCTCGGATAACGAAACGAAGTATAAGGAGCATACCGAGAAGGAGGACTTCGTCTCCGAATACTACGATTCGCTCTATAAAGAGGGCAAAGTCCTGCTGATGGCGCTGAACGCCAACTACCGCGCGGACGGGTTCGCGCAGGCCGTTTCGGACGCCTTCGTCAAAATGGCCGAAAACGGCGGCCGCGTGCTCATCCACTGCGTCGAGGGCAAGGACAGGACCGGCTTCGTCTGCGCGCTGCTGCTCGCGCTCGCCGGCGCGTCCGCGCAGGAGATAGTCGACGACTATATGATTACCTATTATAATTACTACGGCATAACCAAAGAGGGAATGCCCGATAAATACGAGGCGGTCAAGGGCAACGTCGACGACTTCCTCTACTGCATGTGCGAAGCGGAGAAGGGAACGGATATCAACACGCTCGACCTTAAAAAGGGCGGCGAGAACTACCTCCGCCGCGGCGGCCTTACCGACGGGCAGATCGCGAAGATCGAGGCGTTTATAGCCGGCTGATACGGGGGAAGCGGAAACCGATGAGCAATCTCAACTTCAAATACGTGCGCATTCAGGGCAAGGAGCTGGCGAGGAACACCATGCACGCCAAGGGCGTGTTCAGTATGTGCTGGCAGCTTGTTCAGAACGACGTTATGGAGGCGGAGGACGCCGACCTTTTCAAAGAGATCGACGCCTGGTTCGCGGAGAATCTCCCGTGGCCTCCCCAGTGCAAAAACCGCGAGCCGGTCGTATGCTGGTTCAAGACGGAGAACTCGGCCGAGATGATGAAAATGATACGTCCCGCGCTGTGGCTGCTCGAAAGGTACGAGCATCCGTACTTCCTCGTCTATACGAACACGCCCGGCGAGATAGTATATGAGGATAAGTACCAGATCGCCGCGAAGGCGGACGGCTTCCTGCAGATAGACGAGCTTCAGCCGTCCTGGTCGCCCGAGGAATAGCGGCGCCTGCGCGCGAAGGAAAAACGCAACAGGCATAATAAAAAGCGGAGCATAACGCTCCGCTTTTTTACTCGCCCAGCTTTTCGCAGAACGTCGCGATCTTCGCGGCGTTTCCGTCGGAGGGCTTGTCCTTCGGGTCGACGAGGATAAGCTCCGCGTCGAGGTCGGCGCCGAGCAGCTCCTTCAGCCGCGCGAGCGCCTTGTCCGCGCCGCCGCCGGAGAAGCAGGTGAATGCGGCGAAGCGCTTACCCTTCAGCGCGTCGGCGTTGTCGGCGACGAAGGTGCGTATCGGCGGCGTGAAGCGGCTCGCCCAGACGGGAGTGCCGAAGATCACGCGGTCGTACTTTCTCGCGTCGAACTCATACGGCTCGAGCTCGGGTTTTTCCTTCATGACGGCGCTTTTGCCGCCCCAGAGGAACTTTTTGAAGCCGCTGTCGGGGAACGCCTTTTTCGGTATGAGCTTTATCGCGTCCGCGCCGAGCTTTCCGGCGATCTCGCTTGCGACAAACTCGGTGTTGCCGTTAAGGGAGAAGTAGACGATTGCGGTTTTCATTTCGCTTGCTCCTTTTCGTATTCTCTGCTCCAGTGGAACGCGAGACGCGGGGAGCCGTCCGCCATGAAGACGGTGCCGCAGTGCACGAAGCCGCAGGCGGCGATATTCTCCCGCATCTTGCGGTTGTTTTCGTGCGTATCCACGCGGACGTTGCCGCTGATCCGCTTGCACTCGTCGGCGACGAAGCGGAAAACGCCGCGCACCTTTCCGTCGCTCGCGATGCGGTGGATCGCGATATACGGCTCGTCGTTGAGCCACTTTCCGACGATGCCGGGATAGGCGGGGTCTTCGCCCGCGCATATCGCGGCGACGGCGTGAATCTCGCCGCCCTCCGTCAGCACGCGGCAGCGGCCGGCGGCGACGTCGTCTTCGATAAGCTCACGCGCCGGATTCGTGCGGCGCCACTGCGTCGGGTTGCCGGAGGCGATCATATACTCCTGCGCGGCGGCGTAGACCTGCATAATGCGGTCGATATCCTCCGCGCGTGCGGTTCTCATTTCAAGCATAAGGTCAAGCTTTCTTTTTCAGCGCCTTCATCCTGTTCTGGTGGTCGAGGATGCTCTTGCGCAGGCGTAAGCTGTGGGGCGTTACCTCCAGCAGCTCGTCGTCCGCGAGGAACTCGAGGCACTGCTCAAGCGACATGATGCGCGGAGGAACGAGGCGGAGCGCCTCGTCGCTTCCGGCGGCGCGGGTGTTGGTCAGGTGCTTCGTCTTGCAGACGTTGACGGTGATATCCTCCGTCTTCGCGCATTCGCCGACTATCATGCCGCCGTAGACGGGCGTGCCGGGCGCGATGAACATCTGCCCGCGGTCCTGCACGCACCAGATGCCGTAGGCGACCGCGTCGCCGGTCTCGAAGGCGATAAGCGAGCCGGTGTTGCGGCGCTTTATCTCGCCCTTGAAGGGCTCGTAGCGTTCGAAAACGGAGCTCATGATGCCCTCGCCCTTCGTGTCTGTGAGGAACTCGTTGCGGTAGCCGAAAAGTCCGCGCGACGGGACGAAGAACTCGAGCTTCATGCGGCTGCCGACGGGGTTCATTTCAAGCAGCTCGCCCTTGCGGCCGCCGAGCTTCTCGATGACGGAGCCGACCGCGTCGGCGGGAACGTCTATTGCGACGCGCTCGACCGGCTCGCAGAGCACGCCGTCGATCTCGCGGTTGAGGATTCGCGGGGGGCTGACCTGGAATTCGTAGCCCTCGCGGCGCATCGTCTCGATGAGTATGCTCAGGTGCATCTCGCCGCGTCCGGCCACGTTGAAGCTGTCGCTGTTCGGCACCTCGCTGACCTTGAGCGAAACGTCCTTGAGCGTTTCGCGCATGAGGCGGTCGCGTATGTTGCGGGTGGTGACGTACTTGCCGTCGCGTCCCGCGTAGGGGCTGTCGTTGACCGAGAAGGTCATCTCCATCGTCGGCGCGGAGATCTTCACGAAGGGGAGCGCCTCCGGCGTTTCCGGCGCGCAGATGGTGTCGCCTATCGTGATGTCGCCGATGCCGCTTATCGCGATTATGTTTCCGGAGGAGGAATCCGTGACCGGAACTCTGCTCAGCCCGTCGAACTCGAAGATGTTGGAGACCTTCACGCGCTTCTGGCTGCGCTCCTCGTGGTAGTTGCAGACGACGATGTCCTGATTCTGCTTAATCACGCCGCGCTCGATCCTGCCGATCGCGATGCGGCCGACGTATTCGTTGTAGTCGACGGAGGAAACGAGCATCTGGAATGGCCCTTCGTCGTTGTCTTCGGGCGCGGGTATGTATTCGAGTATCGTGTCGAAAAGCGGCTTGAGATCCGTGCCGGGCGCCTCCGGCGAGAAGGACGCCGTGCCCTGCCGCGCCGAGCAGAAGAGCATCGGGCTGTCGAGCTGGTCGTCGGTGGCGTTGAGGTCGATGAGCAGCTCGAGTATCTCGTCGACGACCTCGTGTATGCGCTGGTCGGGTCGGTCGATCTTGTTGACGACCACAATTACGCGGTGCCCAAGCTCCAGCGCGCGCTGAAGTACGAAGCGGGTCTGCGGCATCGGACCTTCGGCGGCGTCGACGAGCAGGATGACTCCGTTGACCATTTTCAGTATGCGCTCGACCTCGCCTCCGAAATCGGCGTGGCCGGGGGTGTCGACGATATTGATCTTCACGCCGCCGTAGGTTACGGCGGTGTTCTTCGCGAGAATGGTTATCCCGCGCTCGCGCTCGAGGTCGCCGGAGTCCATGACGCGCTCCTTGACCGACTGGTTCTCGCGGAAGACGCCGCTCTGCTTGAGCATTTCGTCAACGAGCGTGGTCTTGCCGTGGTCGACGTGCGCGATTATCGCGACGTTGCGTATGTTTTTCATAGTTTCACTTCCCAAAATGTAAACGCCGTTGGCCCGCGGGCTTATTCAAGCTCGAACGCGCCGGTGTAAAGCTGGTAATACGTGCCCTTCTGCGCGAGAAGGTCATTGTGCGTGCCGCGCTCGATTATCCTGCCGGGGTCGAGCACCATGATGACGTCGGAGTT
>JAFRVI010000009.1 GCA_017438525.1 Clostridia bacterium | reverse complement strand
TTCTCGTATTCTCTTCCATATTATATATACCTCTCTTCCCGCCTGTCCGCCGGAGCGGACGGCGCGGAGTCAGTCTCTTTCGGCCGCTTTGTAGTAGCAGGCCTTTTCGATATACATCATCTCGTCCGACTCGCGCAGCATGTCGTCTATCGAATTTTTGCCGCCGGCGGAGCAGCTGTAGCCGAGGGATACGCCGTATTCCGTATCGGCGACGTTTTTGCGGATGCGGTCGGCGAGCGCGGCGACCTCGTCGCGCGGGACGCGGCGGCAGATTATCACGAACTCGTCGCCGCCGACTCTGTATGCCGACTCTCCGCGGCGGAGGGCGCGCATGAAGCAGAGCCCGAGCGCGGCCAGAGCTTCGTCGCCCGCGGCGTGTCCCTGCGTGTCGTTGAGGGTCTTAAGCCCGTTCATATCTATCAAAATGAGCGCGGTGATGCTCTCCGGATCGCTCTCGATATCCGCGTAGTACGCCTGGCGGTTGAGAAGCCCCGTCAGCGGATCCTTCTTCGTGACCTGAATGATGAGGAAAACGTAATACACGAAGAGCGCGATGGCGATGGTGGTGCAGAAAATATGCGAGAACGAAGGCCCGAGCAGGAACGGCAGGACGACTCCGGAGGTGAGCGCGATCGCGAGGAAAACTATCGGTATGACCTCCGCGGCGCGCTTGTTGCTGTTTCTGTAAAGCACGTATACCACGATTATCGAATACGCCCCCGCCATTATGAACGGCAGTATGCCGAGCGGCCCGCGGTGAAAAACTCCGTCGCCGTCGACGCTGAATACGATCCCCGTGAATATCGACACGATATCTATCACGGTCAGGGCAGCCGCGGGAATGAAGACCGCCGGATCCGACTTCTTGACGAGCGAATAGATGACCTGCGCGATGATTATCGGGGTCGCGCTGTAGCGGAGCGCCATCAGCAGCGTGCGCGCCAAAGCGTATCCGCCGAGATCGGTGAGATAAAACTCGACAAAGACCGCTATCGACAGGACGAATATCTCGACGATCATGGCGTAAAAGTGCCTGAGCGTCCTTTTTTCCAGAAATACCGTTACCTTGAGCGCGATCGCGAACGCGACGATGATCAGAAGCAGCGCCCAGTTCTGCAGCAGGTATTCTTTTATCATAAAATAACCCCCTTATTCGCCCCCGCGGCGCGGAGGCGCGAAAACGGACGCCCGTTTATCCGGCGAGCGAAGCGGCGTATTCGTTCAGCACGCCGCCGAGTATCGCCATGCCGCGCTCTATCTGTTCGTCGCTCGGCGTGGAGTAGTTGAGCCGAATAAACGGCACGTTCTCGCCCTCTTTGACGGAGAAGGCCAGCCCCGGAACGACGGAAACGCCGCGCTCCTTCGCGAGCGCCGTGACCGCCAGCGCGTCGCTGCCCTGCGGGAGCGCGCACCAGGTGAAAAGGCCGCCCTGCGGCTCGGTCATGGTCACGCCCTCGGGGAAGTATTTTTTCGCGCCCTCCGCCATCAGCGCGTATTTGCGCCCGTAGATGCGGCGGATCTTCGCGATGTGCGCTTCGATGTGGCCGGCGTTGACGAAGCTGTCGACTATCATCTGCGCGAGCATATTCGTATGCACGTCGGAGCACTGCTTGGCGACGGTCAGCTTCGCGATAAGCTCAGGCGCGGCGGCGACGAAGCCGACGCGCAGGCCCGCGGAAAGCACCTTCGAGAAGGAGCCGCAGTAGACGACGCGGCCGTCGGCGTCCATGCTCTTTATCGTCGGCACGTCCGCGCCGGCGAAGCGGGTCTCGCGGTACGGGTCGTCCTCGAGGATCATCGCGTTGTATTTGCGCGCGATTTCGTAGAGCTCGGCGCGGCGCGCCGCGGTGGCGGTTATGCCGGTCGGGTTCTGGAAGGTCGGGATGAGATAGACGAGCTTCGCCTTCGCGTCGGAGGCGAGCGCGCGTTCGAGCGCGGCGGGGTCGGCGCCGTCCGCGTCAAGCGGCACGCCGGTCAGCTTCAGCCCGCAGGAGCGGAAGGCGTTCAGCGCGCCGATGAAGCTCGGGTCCTCCGCGACGACGGTGTCGCCCTCGTTGCACATTACCTTCGCGGTCAGCTCTATTCCCTGCTGCGCGCCGCTGACGACGATCAGCTCGTTTTTCGTCATATCTATTCCGCAGCGCTCCTCGCACCACTTTTTCAGCGTTTCGCGAAGCGGCGCCCAGCCCTCGCTGATGCCGTACTGAAGCGCTTCGACGGGGCGGGATTCCAGTATCTGCTCCGCGGCGCGGCGGACGAAGTCCGACGGGAAGGACTCCGCGGCGGGGTTGCCCGCCGAGAAGGGCACGTTGTTTCTGCCAGCGTCGGATTTCAGTATCTCCCTGACCGCCGACGGCTTGAGGGAGGCGAATTTGTCGGAAAAGTTGTACTGCATATAGGTCACCTGCAATCGCGTACGCGTTAAAACGCATACCTGTCTATTATAAGGGATAGTATAGCACAAACCCGAAAATAATTCAAGTGTGAATTGTTTGCGGGGTTAAATCGACGCCTCCGCGGTACGCGCCGCCTCCCCTGTGCAAGGGGAGGTGGCATCCGAGGCGAAGCCGAGGATGACGGAAGGGTTGTGCAATCACAGCACAGCTTTTCGGCGACCAACAACCCCTCAGTCTCGCCCTGCTTCGCAGGTCTCGACAGCTGTCTCGCCTGCGGGCTCGGTCAGGTCGCGGCTCTGACAGTCCACCGGACTGTCATTCACTACCGCGACCTCCGCTTCGCTACCTTGCACAGGGGAGCCCCGGACGAGCGATGCTCGTC
>JAFRVI010000008.1 GCA_017438525.1 Clostridia bacterium | reverse complement strand
TTCCTGCACGATAGCCATTTCCTCAAGAAATTTGATTTTGAAATCACGGTCAAGGTAATGCAGTTCTGTTTTATACTCTTTACATAGGAAAAGAGTATATCCGTAAAAATGTTGGTGATCACCTATAACCACATAACCCGTTTCAAGTTCGCGAACAAAATACGGATTTGTTCCGTTTTTTATCATTGCTATTCGATCACAGATATCATTTTAGGGTATTTCATACTTCACATCCTCACAATCCGCCAGATACAGATCCTTGTTATTTGTATCATACCACGATGGAACGACGGTACGCATATTGTCGTACCAACCCATAATTTCTTTTGTTTGCTCGACGAATTTTTGAATCTCGCTTTCGCCAAACGGGATTGCCCACGGGATAGAGGAAAGCGTGTTGCTGCTGATATAAAGCGCCAAAAGCCGCCAGAATAATCCCGGAACATTGTTATCAAAATACCCGTCCACCATGCCCGTCGCAAAACGGGGAGACGCCTGCGCACACCAAACGATACGATTGAATTCCTCCCACGGATCGCCGAAATCATATCGGTCGAAGTCGATGATCACAAGTTTTCCGTTTTCGATCATCATATTCCCAATGTGGTAGTCGCCGTGCTGGAAGCGTTGCGGGCGCCCGCGAAGAAGCGTGCGGTTCTGCTCTGTGTAATTGATAAAACACTCGGCGCCATCGACCTTTATCGGGCATTCGATATATTTCTTGATCTTATAATCCATTTTAGCGTTGAAGCGCGGTTCCCAATCCGGCGCATCCGGAGGCGCGGGGATGGAATGGATGAGTTTGAGTATTCTTCCCGATTCGACGCCGTAACGGTATTGCTCTTCAAACGACAGATCGCGCACCGCTTCCTCCGCGGAAACGCCTTCGATCCAGCTTTGCACAGTGTAAACGTCGCCTTCCGGTGTTTCGCCTATCTCAATCGGAACGCACATAGGCACGCCCAACTCGGCTACCCGTTTCTGGTATTCAAACGCTCCGCGCGTGCGTTCAGCCTTTTTCAGAGGAGCGATACGCAGAAAGTATTTGCGCCCGTCCGGCGACACCGCACAGAACTTTTTATCACCCGACCAACCCTTTTCTATCGGCGTTTTGGTAACGAATCGCATTTTGTCACCCATATACTTTCCCATACGAAAAGCCATCAATTAGGGTAATGAATCTCATATAGACAATTATAGCAACTCCCACTACAATTGCCGCATGGATGCGTACAGGTCGTGTTACCACATCTATTTCCATAAGTCCGATATTTTGCATCAGAATACTCAATAACATTCTCAAAAAGCATATTCGATTTTCCTTTATCAATTATTTGTTAACATCAACAATATCATTAATAGTGCAGTTCAATACAACACAAATCTTCTCAAGTGTTTCCAAAGGAACAGACTCATCACGTCCCAGTTTTGCCATGGCGTTTGTGGTGATACCAGCCGCCTTGCACAACTGAGTTTTATTGATTTTCTTATCGATCATAAGCTTCCACAATTTATTATAAGAACGAGCCAAAGGTCCTACCTCCGTAATCATATAATAACCTACGATAATAATACCACACTTCGTCTGTAAAAGCAAGAGGCGAAATTGAATTTTTCAAGGCAAAATTGAAAATTCCACGCGAAACCTATCGACAAACCGGCTGAAATATGATATACTTTTCTTCGCAGGGAAAAGAGTACGGCATTGCCTTCACAAGCAACGACTTTGGACTCCCACGTCCAAAGTCCGGCTTGTTCGCAGCTTAGCAGGCATCGCGTTTTACGGTTACCCGTACGTCTTGATTATCTCCTCCGCGACCCTGCGGCGTGGAATGCAGCGATCCATTGCCTGCTTTTCGATGTAGCGGTGGGCGTCCGGTTCGGTCATCTTGACCTCGCTGATGAGCAGCCACTTGGCGCGGTTGACCACGCGTATCTCGTTCATCTTCTCTTCGATGGAGAGGGTCTTTTTTTCAGTTTTTCTTACGCGTTCGCGCGCGCTGACGAGCCAGCCGGACGCTATCTGAAAGACCGCCTTCGACAGCGGCTTCTGCAGCAGGAAGACTCCGTGCTCCGCGAGCTTGTCGTAGGCGTCGGAATACTGCTCCGCTTTCGCGAGGAAGAGCACGACCGTGTTGTAAGACGAAACGGTGTCGATGGCGAATCTTATACCGGTGTCGTCGGGCAGAGGAGAATTGACGATAACGAAATCGAAGGAGCGCTCCGAAACCGCGCGCTTTGCGGCGCTTAAATCGGAAACGAAGTTTATCGGGGAAAACGTCGAAACGGGGAACACTTCCGGCAGCGCCTGATTGAATTTTTCCGACGCTGAAACGACCAGAACGCTGTATATTTGTTCCTTCAGACTCAAACCCGCCCCTCCTTTCGTTTGTTTTCCGGCGCTTTACCTGCAGTAGATGCCGAGTATTTCAGGCGGTATATGCTTCTTGATGAAAGCGTCGGAAGACGCCGAAACCTTCGCTTCCTCGAGACTTGACGGGAGCTTTCCGAGAGTAGAAAGCATCTCCCTGTCCGCTTTGTAAAGGTTGATGTCGAGCGGCTTCGGCAGCTCGGCGCGATTTTTGATGCCGAGTATACCCGCCCGTATAATCAGAGCGAAGGCGATATACGGATTCGCCGTCGGGTCGGGCGACCGGAGCTCGGCGCGCCTGAATTCGCCTGACGCCGCGGGAATGCGTATCAGCTGCGAGCGGTTTTCCGCCGACCACGAAACGTACCGCGGCGCCTTCATCCGCCCGAGCCGCGCGTAGGAGTCGGCGGAGGGGTTGAAGAACAGCGTGGACGGGACGGCCTTTTCGAGCACTCCGGCGATCATCTGGCAGAGCTTTTCGGAGGCGGCGTCCGGCTTGACCGAGCAGTTGATGTGGAAACCGTTGCCGGGCGCGTTTTCAAGCGGCTTCGGGGAGAAATCAGCGTAAAGCCCGTTCCTTCGCGCGACCGTCTTGACCACGGTCTGGAAGGTCATCACGTTGTCCGCCGCGGCGAGCGCCTCGGCGTAGCGGAAGTCGATCTCGTTCTGCCCGGGCCCCTCCTCGTGATGCGAGCTTTCGGGGCGGATGCCCATCTGCTCGAGCGTCAGGCATATCTCGCGGCGCACGTTTTCGCCCTTGTCCTCCGGCGCGATGTCCATATATCCGGCGTTGTCGTAGGGTATCTTCGTCGGCATATTCTTCTCGTCGAGCTCGAAAAGATAGAACTCCTGCTCGGCGCCGAAATAAAACGTGAGCCCCGCCTCCGCGGCGTCGCTTACCGCCTTTTTCAGCAGACTTCTGGTGTCGCATTCGAACGGCCTGCCGTCGGGGTATCTGACGGTGCAGAACATGCGCACGACCTTGCCGTGCTCCGGCCGCCAGGGCAGCCACGTCAGCGTTTCCGGCTCCGGATGGAGGAACAGGTCGGAGTGCGTTTCGTCGCCGAAGCCCGCAATCGCAGACGCGTCGAAAGCGATGCCGTGCTCGAACGCGCGCGGCAGCTCCTCCGGCATAACGGATATATTCTTCTGCTTACCGAATACGTCGCAGAAGGCGAGACGGATGAATTTCACGTCTTCCTCTGCGACGTACTGCAATACTTCTTCCTTCGAGTACTTCATATAATATCCTCCGCTTTCGTTCAATTTGGTACGTAAAGCTGTTTATACGGGTTGCTGCTGTCCGGAGTAACGACCGTGAAGGGCGAATCCATGACCTCGGCCTCATCTTCGCCGAAGAGACGGCAGTATTCGGACACGTATTCTCTTATCTCGTCCATATCGCCGGGCGAAGCGGGTCTCGCTGAAACCTGATTCGGGAACGTCACGCCGCGGCAGTCGGAGCGCAGTATCATCTTTCCCCCGTGCATACCGGTGCAGGGGAAGTTGCTGACTATCCTGCCGCCTTCGCAGTGGAGGCCGAGCACGACTATGATCCCGCCCGCCTGGTATTCGCCGAGGAAGCTTCCGGCGCAGCCGCCGATCACTATGGCGGGGACCTTGTCCTTATACGCCTTCATATGGATGCCGGCGCGGTAGCCGGCGTTGCCCTTGACGAAGATGCGCCCGCCGCGCATGGCGTAGCCGGCGGCGTCGCCGATGTCGCCGTGAACGACGATGCTGCCGCCGTTCATCGTGTCGCCGACGGCATCCTGCGCGTTACCCGTGACGGTGATCTCCGCGCCGTTGAGATAGGCGCCGAGCGCATTGCCGGGCACGCCTTCGACGGTGACGGAAACGTCGGCCATTCCGGCGCAGATGAAGCGCTGGCCGCAGCATCCGGTCAGAGTCGCCTCTTTGCCGGCGCCGCGGATGGCTTCGTTTATATCGCGGAACCCGAGTCCTTCTGCGTTGATTTTCATATTATACTACACCTCCGAACTTTTTTCTACGGATTTCCCGAGAAAATATGGCGTTTGAAGCAACTTTTTTCGTCAATTCGAAGTCTATCGTGTCGAGCGGAGTCTTCTCGCGTATCAGCGAGGTGTAAATGCCGGCGCGATCGGTCTCTCCGAGCAGGATATATCCCCTCAGCAGTCCGTCCTTGACGAAGAAACGCCTGACCGACTCTCCGGAGCGTTCCTCAAGCATTTCTCCGTCGTACGCTCCGGCGGTCATTACGTGGTAGCCGAAGAAGCCGATGGAGTTCATCGGGATTGCGTTCGCGAGGCCGGCGTCGCCGCCCGCCATGTTGATTCCGGCGGCGCGCCCCTGCATATACGCGTTGGGGAGTATCGCGAGGACGCGGTTCGCGCCGATCGAGGCGTCGAAGCCCTCGGCGCAGTCGCCCGCCGCCCAGATCTGCGGAACGCTCGTTTCCATTCGCTCGTTTATTATAACGCCGCGGTTGACTTCGCCGCCCGCGTTCTTCACGAGCTCGGTGTTGGCGCGCACGCCGACGGCGAGCACGAGGACGTCGAAGCCGACCTCCGCGCCGCTCTTCATATAGGCGGCGCCGCCGTCGAAGCGCTCGGCGGTGTCGCCGAGCATGAAGCGTATGCCGGCCTCCTCGAGCCGCTTCTGCACGATCGCGGCGCAGTCTGCGTCGAGTATGCTCGAAAGGACGCGGTCGGCGAGGTCGCAGACGGTGATGCTCCCGACGCGTCCGTGGATTCCCTCGGCGCATTTCAGCCCGATAAGCCCCGCGCCGACTATCAGCACGCGCGCGTCCTTATCAAGCGCGGCCTCCAGAGCGAGCGCGTCATCGAGCGTCATGAAGCTGAACTTCTTTTCGACCGCGTCGAGTCCCGCGAAGGGCGGAACGAACGGGCGCGAACCGGTCGCGACGCAGAGCGCGTCGTAGGGCAGCTCCGTCCCGTCGTCGAGCGTAACGAGCTTCGCGGAGGCGTCGACGGAAACCGCCTTTTTCCCTAAAAACACGCGGCAGCCGTTGTCTTCGTAGAAGCCGTCCGGGCGGTATTTCATACGCTCGGTATCGGTCCTGCCTTCAAGATAGTAGGATATCAGCGGGCGGCTGTAAACGCGGCGGTTCTCCTCCGAAACGACGGAGATCCCGCCCTCCGGGTCGACGGAGCGTATGCCTTCGATACAGCCGGCCGCGGCGACGCCGTTGCCGATTATAACGTATCTTTTCATTCCGCGGCGCCCCTTTCTTCGTAGACTATCGCCTTGTTCGGACAGCCGGTGACGCAGGCGGGCTCGCCGCAGGAGTTCTCAAGGCAGAGCTCGCATTTCTGCATCGTGCCGTTTTCGCCCGGCGCGAGCGCGCCGTAGGGGCAGACGAGCACGCAGGTCAGGCAGCCGACGCACCTGCTTCTGTCGATTACCACGACTCCGTCACGCTTTGAGATCGCGCCCGCGATGCAGCTTTTGACGCATATCGGGTCGGTGCAGTGGCGGCACGAAACGGCGAAGGTTATCCTGTCGCCGTCCTCGACGTGTATGCGCGGAAAGATCTTCTTATCCTTCAGCGCGAACGCCATATCCTTCATGCCGGAGTTCGCGAAGGCGCAGTTGTATTCGCAGAGGTGGCATCCGAGGCACCATTCTTCGTTGACGTAAACGCGTTTCATATATCATTCCCCCGCGTGAGAGATACCGAGTATCTCGAGTTCTTTTGAGTTCAGCCCGACTCCGCGGAGCATCAGGCGGTTTCCGCGCAGGGCCTCGATGGAGTTGATGCCCATGCCGCCCATTATCTCCATTATCTCGTGCCGCCAGGCGGTCATCAGGTTGACGAGCCGCTGTGAGCCGATATCGGGATTGAGCCGCTTGACGAGGTCGGGGCGCTGGGTCGCGATGCCCCAGTTGCACTTTCCGCTCTGGCAGGTGCGGCAGAGGTGGCAGCCGAGCGCGAGCAGCGCCGCGGTCGCGATATAGCAGGCGTCCGCGCCGAGCGCGACCGCCTTGACGACGTCTGCCGCGCTGCGGACGGAGCCGCCGACGACGAGCGAAACGTTGTTGCGTATCCCTTCGTCGCGCAGGCGTTTGTCCACCGCGGCGAGCGCGAGCTCTACCGGGATGCCGACGTTGTCGCGTATCCTCGTCGGAGCCGCACCGGTGCCGCCGCGGAAGCCGTCGATCGCGATTATGTCCGCGCCGCTTCTGGCGATGCCGCTGGCGATCGCCGCGATGTTATGCACCGCCGCCACCTTGACGATGACCGGTTTTTTGTACTGCGTCGCTTCCTTCAGAGAAAAGACGAGCTGGCGCAGGTCTTCTATAGAATAGATATCGTGATGAGGCGCGGGAGAAATGGCGTCCGAGCCCTCCGGTATCATACGCGTGCGCGAAACGTCGCCGACGATCTTCGCGCCGGGAAGATGCCCGCCGATGCCGGGCTTCGCGCCCTGTCCCATCTTAATCTCTATGGCCGCGCCGGCGTTCAGGTAGTCCTCGTGCACGCCGAAGCGTCCGGAAGCGACCTGCACGACGGTGTTCGCGCCGTATTTGTAGAAATCCTCGTGGAGTCCGCCTTCGCCGGTGTTGTAGAGTATGCCCAGCTCTGCCGCGGCGCGCGCGAGGGAGGCGTGGGCGTTGTAGCTTATCGAGCCGTAGCTCATCGCGGAGAACATCACCGGCATGGCGAGTTCTATCTGCGGATCGAGCTCGCACCTGATCCTGCCGTCATCGCCGCGCGAGATTGCGTCCGGCTTCTTGCCGAGAAAGACCTTCGTTTCCATCGGCTCGCGGAGCGGATCTATCGGGGGATTGGTGACCTGCGAAGCGTTGATGAGTATCTTGTCCCAGTAGACGGGAAGCGGCTTCGGGTTGCCCATCGACGAAAGGAGCACGCCGCCGCTGTTCGCCTGCTTGTATATTTCTCTTATCGTATCGTTCCGCCAGTTCGCGTTTTCGCGCAGAACGCAGTCGCTCTTGACGATCTTCAGCGCGCGCGTCGGGCAGAGCGCAACGCAGCGCTGGCAGTTGACGCACTTCGTTTCGTCGCTGACCATCGCGCCGCGCTCGGCGCTGAAGGCGTGCACCTCGTTCGCGCACTGCCGTTCGCAGACGCGGCAGGCGATGCAGCGGTCCCTGTCGCGGATAACTTCAAATTCGGGGAAAATGAATTCGACTCCCATCAGAACCTGCCCTCCTTTACCGTAACTATGACCGGCTCGCCGCCGGCGGGCGCCCGCACGTTGACCGCGCCGGGCTCCATCGCGCGTATCGCGGCCTCCTCGCTGGCTATGAAGACCCTGTCGTCCTTCTCGCCGACGACCATCGAGCGGAGCTTCAGGCGGTCGTTCAGCGCCATAAGCCCGCCGTCGTAGCCGAGAATTATCGAGAAGGGGCCGGTGATGAGCAGACTCGGGAATACGGTCCTTAAATACCTGAGCTTCTGTTTCTCGTATTCGTCCGTCTTGCCCTCGATCGTGCTCCAGAACGGCGCGGCGACGACGTTCGCCGCCTCGATGAGCGTAAGCCCCTGCCTGCGTATCAGATAGTCGAGGATGTAGGTGATGACCTCGGTATCGGTCTGCAGCGTGCATTTATATCCGAACATCTCGATAAACCTGCGGTTGGCGTCGTAGGAAGAGATCTCGCCGTTGTGGACGACGGAATAATCGAGCAGCGTGAAGGGGTGCGCGCCGCCCCACCAGCCGGGAGTGTTCGTCGGATAGCGCCCGTGCGCCGTCCAGCTGTAGCCCTCGTACTCCTCGAGGCGGTAGAACCTGCCGACGTCCTCCGGGAAGCCGACGGCCTTGAAGGTGCCCATATTCTTGCCGCTGGAGAAGACGTACGCGCCGTCGATCTCCGTGTTTATCTTCATTACGGTACGCGCTACGAATTCCTTTTCGTCGAGCTGGAGGTCTGCGAGCGTCGATTTCAGCGGCGTGACGAAGTAGCGCCAGATTATCGGCTCGTCGGTGATCTCCGGCATCTTGCGCGTCGGGATCAGCTCGCCCTTGACCACCTCGAAATGCTCCTTCATGAACGCCTCGCACCTCTTGCGCGTGTCGCGGCAGTCAAAGAAGAAATGGAAGGCGTAAAGGTCCTTATACTCCGGATAGATGCCGTAGCCGGCGAAGCCGCCTCCCAGTCCGTTCGAGCGGTCGTGCATCGGCTTCATCGCCCTGACGACCGTCTCTCCGGTGACGCGGTTCCCCTCTCTTGAAATGATGGCCGCAACGGCGCAGCCGGAGGGAATCCTGACGCTGCCTTCTTTAATCATATAAGTCACACCCTTCTTTGAGCGAATAAACTCAAGAAACACAAAAAAGGCGCTCATTTCGGGACAGAAAATTTCCGTACCAAAATGAACGCCTTTGCTCATTGACCGCATTATACAACCCGTTTCCGGTTTTGTCAATAGGCAAAACGGATTTTTCAAAAAATGCGAAAAAAACTATTGACAAATCAAAAAACGGGGTTTATAATGACCGCATTGAAGGCAAAGGCGTCTTTGAACCCCGGGGTTCAAAGACGCGTTTTTCAATTCAAAAAGAATATCAAACGAATGAAGGCAATGGCGTCTTTCGTGTGTTTCGCGCACGGAAGGCGCCTTTTCTTTCAAAACGGAAAAGGAGTGTTGATTATGAAAACGGTATCGGAATACTTCGGCAGCAGGGTGTTTGACGACAGAGTGATGAAATCGGCGCTGTCGGCAAAGGTTTACGCTTCGCTGAAGCACACCATCGACGAGGGCGCGCCGCTGGACGCGGGGGTCGCCAACGCGGTCGCCGCCGCGATGAAGGACTGGGCGGTCGCGAACGGCGCGACGCATTTCACCCACTGGTTCCAGCCGCTGACCGGCATAACGGCGGAGAAGCACGACAGCTTCATTTCGCCCTCTCCCGACGGCGGCGTCATCATGGAGTTCTCCGGTAAGGAGCTGATCAAGGGCGAGCCGGACGCGTCCTCCTTCCCGTCGGGCGGCCTGCGCGCCACCTTCGAGGCGAGGGGCTACACCGCCTGGGACCCGACGTCCTACGCGTTTATCAAAGGGAAGACTCTCTGCATCCCGACGGCGTTCTGCTCCTACGGCGGGCACGCGCTGGATAAGAAAACCCCGCTGCTGCGCTCGATGGAGGCGCTGAATAAGCAGGCGCTCCGCGTGCTCCGCCTTTTCGGCAACAACAGCGCCAGGCGCGTCGTTTCCTCCGTCGGTCCGGAGCAGGAGTACTTCCTTATTACGAAGGAAATGTACGACGCGCGTCCCGACCTGCGCTACTGCGGCAGAACGCTTTTCGGCGCGAAGCCGCCGAAGGGGCAGGAGATGGACGATCACTATTTCGGCGCAATCAAGCCGCGCGTCGCCGCATATATGGAGGAGCTCAACGAGGAGCTCTGGAAGCTCGGCATCATGGCGAAGACGGAACATAACGAGGTCGCTCCCGCGCAGCACGAGCTCGCGCCGATATACACCACGACGAACGTCGCCACCGATCACAACCAGCTGACTATGGAGATAATGCAGAAGGTCGCCTCGAAGCACGGGCTCGTCTGTCTGCTTCACGAGAAGCCCTTCGCCGGCGTAAACGGCTCCGGCAAGCACAACAACTGGTCCATCGGCACGGACGAGGGCCAGAACCTGCTCTCTCCCGGCGAAACGCCGTATGAAAACGCGCAGTTCCTGCTCTTCCTCTGCGCCGTCATCAAGGCGGTCGACGATTATCAGGATCTGCTCCGCATCTCCGTCGCCACGGCGGGCAACGACCACCGCCTCGGCGCGAACGAAGCGCCTCCCGCGGTCATTTCTATGTTCCTCGGCGACGAGCTGAACGCCGTGCTGGAAGCGATCGAGACGGATACCCCCTATCGCGGCGTTGAGAAGACGCAGATGAAGCTCGGCGTCAGCGTGCTGCCGAGGTTCAACCGCGACACCACCGACCGCAACC
>JAFRVI010000007.1 GCA_017438525.1 Clostridia bacterium | reverse complement strand
GTTTACCACAGTCATATAAGCTTCGCCGTCGCAGGAGTACAAAAGCGTATCGGCTTCATCCGGCGAAGGCATGGTATTGACGGTATCGACCCTGAACAGCGCAAGGTCTGCACACATACCTTCTTTTATAAGTCCGCTGTCCGCCCTCCCCTGCGAAAGCCATCCGTTTCTCGTCGCGGCCTTGAGCGTTTCCGCGGTGGTACATAAGGTAGGATCGCAAGCGGCACCTTTGGCGAGGAGCGCCATTAGTTTAGCTTCTTTAAGCATATTGAGATTATTGTTAGACGCCACGCCGTCTGTGCCTAAACAAACGGGAACGCCGTTTTTGAAACATTTTGAATAATCCGGTATCCCGCTTCCGAGTTTTAGATTAGAAGTGGGACACGACGCCATAAACGCGCCTTTTTCCGCCATAAGCGCCAGGTCGTCGTCGGAACAGTAGACGCAGTGGGCGGCGATGACGCGATTTTCGAACGCCCCGCATTTTTCCATAAAGCGCACGGGGGTCATTCCGCGGCGTTCGATACAGGCGGCGTGTTCTGCCTTTGTCTCGGAAATATGCACGTGGAACCCGGCGCCGTGTCTGTTTGCAAGTTCGGCGATTGCGCGCACGCTGTTTTCGGTATTGGTGTATTCGGCGTGGACGGAACAGTCGACCCGGATATCGCCGTCGTTTGCGCCGACTTCGGAAAACAGCTCTTCGTACATACGTATCTCGGGCCTGTTTATAAAAGGATCCGAAGGATCGAAGCAGACTACCGAGACTGAAACGTTCGCCTTTATCCCGGCGTCGCGGTAGGCGCGGATCATATCATTGCCGGAGACGATATACATATCGTTCGAAGAAACGACGCCGTATTTGAGCATTTCCGCACAGGCGGCGAGAGTGCCGTTATAGATATCACCGCCGGTAAGCAGAGCCTCTTTGGGGAATATCGCCTCGTTTAGCCAGCGCTGAAGAGGCAGATCCGTTCCGGCGCCGCGCAGCAGGACCATCGCGTTATGCGAATGCGCCGAACAAAACGCCGGCGTCATCAGCAGACCGGTACAGTCGAATTCCTCTCCGTATCCTTCCGCATAGTCGCCGATATGACAAATAACACCGTCTTTGATCCCGACGCACACTCCGGCGCCGGGCTTGAAATTTTCATCGAGTATCACAACGTTACGGAAAAGCATTCGACCACCTCCGCTTTTTGAATATTTTAACATATAATTTTATGATTTTCAATATATACTTGCAAATTTACGCGCGTTATGTTAAAATATCATGAGGTGAAAATGATGGACTCTTACTATTTCGGCAAACCCAAGGCAAGCGGATACGACTATTCGAAAGCCGTAACCGTCAAAGCCGAGAAGATCAAGAAAGAATACGTTACGGAACTTACCGACGAATACGTATATATAAACGCCGATAACGAGATTTTCGAAATCGGCGGATTGCTTCCTCCGCACCTGAATCACGGCGAATATTACAGGCTCGACGCTTCTAAACGCAGCGAATATCACGACGGCAAAGATACGCTTTCCGACTGCACTTCCGGCGGTACGCTCCGCTTTTATACCGACGCGGACAGATTCGTGCTCAAAGT
>JAFRVI010000006.1 GCA_017438525.1 Clostridia bacterium | reverse complement strand
TTAGAATATATCCTCGGAGTTCGGAAAAACCGAAAACGCGCCCGTAGCTCAGCCGGATAGAGTGTTTGGCTACGAACCAAAAGGTCGTGGGTTCGAATCCCGCCGGGCGTGCCATCAAAAAAGCGTCTTTTGTCTGCCGACAAAAGACGCTTTTTTGAATGATGTTTGCCCTGACGGGCAAATGATGTTGGCTTCGCCAGTGATGTTGCCTTCGGCAATGATGTGTGCCTGCGGGCACATGAGGGCAAACATCGCATCATTGCGAGTGTAACGAGCGGCATCATTTCGGCGCCGGCCGATACATCATCAGCCGCCTGCGGCGTATAAAAGAACGAAAATCACAATTTGCAAAATAATATTTACTATCGTAAAATAATATTGACAAAACCGCCTTTCTGTGGTAACATAGAAGCGAAGGAGGCGGGCGTATGTATATCGATTATTCAAAGCTTTGGAAGCTCCTCGCGGAAAAAGGGCTTTCCAAAACCGATCTGATGCAGCTTACGGGCTTGAGCTCGCGCATCATCGCAAAGCTGAATAAAAACGCGACGGTGACGACGGATACGATCGCGCGGATATGCGCGGCGCTTTCCTGCGACGTTTCCGATATTATGGAGTGCGTCAGCGAAAACTCGCTTTCGCTGTATCAGTATTGCCGTTCTTTCGGTAAGGTGATCGAGGAGAACGAGAACGTAAAGAAGTACGCTTTTGTGTTTCGCGAGCGGAAATACGCCGTGTATATCACTAATGAGACCGCCACGAAAGCGACGCAGATCAAATGTGCGGATAACGGGGCAATCTATTGGCGGCAGTATCATATATCGTTCGCGCATATGTCGTCTTTCGGAACGAGCGCCGCCGGACCGTTGAACGACAACAAGGTCTTGGTGAAACCGGCCCGCGCTGCCGACGAGACCGCAATCGTGGTCATCAAGGGGAAGCCGTCGCTCATCTCCGGCCTCGACGAAGGGATATGGGTGTCCGCCGAACGCGGAAAAGCAAAAACGCCGAAGGACGTTTTCGTTATGACGGAAGCGCAGTTCAAGCTTTTTGTGCCGGAGCTCTGACCGCCACCGGCGCTCGATATGAAGCGGGGGTAACGATATGAAGATACGTATCATAGGCGGGCCGGGAAGCGGGAAGACCTACCTCGCGAAAAAGCTTTCCGCGCAGCTCGGGATACCGCACTACGACCTCGACGATCTGCAGTGGGATAACGAATCGGAAGGATACGGCGTGAAGCGCGATCCGCGGGAGCGCGACGCGCTGCTCGGCGGCATACTGCGGAACGACGTCTGGATCATCGAGGGAGTTTATTACAAATGGTGCGGCCGCTGCTTCGAAGAAGCGGACGAGATATACCTGCTCAGCGTTCCGCGGCGCAAATACAGATACCGCATCATCCGCAGATATATCCGACGCAAGCTCGGCATTGAAAAAGGCAAAAAGGAAACGCTCGGCTCGCTGCGGAAACTTCTGAAATGGGCGGATAAGTTTCAACGCGTGAACCTCGCCGAAATCAAAAAGATACTCGCGGCGTATCCGGAAAAGGTCAGAACGCCGCAATAAAACGCGCTTTAAAAAATGCAAATATTTCACGCGCATCCTCGGGATAACGGTTTCGTTTTTACACAGAATAGAAACGAAACTACCGAAGGAGGTCGTTTTATGAAGGGTACGATCAAAGGAGCCGCCGCGGGCTTCGCCGCCGGAGCCGCAATGGGCATGGTCGGCGGACTGATGCTCAAGAAGAAGCCGAAGATGAACAGCATCAAGAAATCCGCGGGCAAGGCGCTCCATGCGGCGGGCAACTTCGTCGAGAATATGCCGAAGTGGTAAATGCTTCCGCGCATAAGCGGCGCCGTCGCGGCAGATAATACTACCGACGGCGAAAAAGAATAAGTTTTGCGTTTGCGTGTTTCGCCGCCCGCCCCCGTCCGTTGACAGACGGGGGCGTTGTTATGCGCGGTGAAGCCTTCTCCTTGAGAGCAGCGAAGCGGAGGTCGCGGTGAAGCCTTCCCCTTGAGGGGAAGGTGGCGCGGAGCGCCGGATGAGGTGTAGCCGCGCAGCGGCGTACCGTAGGGACGAGCATCGCTCGTCCGCGGCTCCCCTGTGCAAGGGGAGCTGTCGCCGCAGGCGACTGAGGGGTTGTATCTGCGGCGCAGCCGCAATACCACTATGCGGAGCGTAATACCACTGCGAGCAACGCGAGCAATATCACTATCGCGTCAGCGATAATATCACCGCCGCCGCAGCCGGCGCGCCGTAGGGGCGCTCTCGATCGCCCGCGCATTAACGCAGTAACCTCGCGTTTTTGTCATCCTGAGCGAGCGCGGAGCGCGAGTCGAAGGATCTCGCGCAGCGAAGCGGTCGGTGTGTCATCCTGAGCGGAACGACCGCAGGGAGCGCAGTCGAAGGATCTTAAAGACGAGCTTTCCTTTTCGGCGGAAGCGCGTGTAAGAAAGCGAAAGATAACCCCCGTTTTTGACTGCGCACTTTTGGTATAACACAGCCGTTACCTTCAGGATCCTTCGACTGCGCGGCTTCGCCGCTTCGCTCAGGATGACAAACGCGCTGCGTCGCCGGCGATGCTTCGTATGATAAAGCTGCCCGAGTGCTCACATACATATAATAAAAGCGCCCGCGCTTGCGGACGCTTTTTTAATTTATCCGTTTATCTGTTATCTCTCCACGCCTGCAGGAACGCGTCGTAGTTCTCCTTCGGCGTGGCGTAGACGACGGCGTTGGAGTTGCCGAGCACGAAGGGGCTGCCTTTGCCCTGCGCGATAATGTCCGCGGTGGAGGCGTAGACCGCCTCCGGCGCGCCGGAAAGCATCAGCCCGCAGTCGACGTTGCCGCAGAGGCAGAGCTTGCCTTCCAGCGTTTCGCGCAGTCCGCTGACGGTTATTCCCGCGATCGGGTCGAGCGCCTGCAGGGCGTTGACTCCGGTCTCTACCGCCTTGTCGATTATCGGCATGATGTTGCCGTCGGTGTGGAATATCGGGATCAGCCCGAGCTCTTTGACTCTCGCGCTCCATCTTTTCGCGAAGGGCATAAAGAACGCTTCGAGCTGCTCGGGGTTGAAGTAGGGCGCGCGCGCGTCGGAAAGATCGCTCGGCAGGTATACGAACTCCGCGCCGGCGTCCGCCATCCGCCCGAGCTGCTCAAGCCCGTTCGTAAGCATATTCTCCGCGCGCTCGACTATTTTTTCGGGAGCGTCGTACATCATATACGAAAAGTCCATATATTCCTCGTTGTCCGGCATCGCCAGGCAGCAGCTGTTGCCGCCGCCGACCAGGAAGTCGGGCTCCAGCTCGCGCAGGAAGCGTATCAGCTTCAGCCGCGCGTCCTCCGGCAGCGTGTAGGGACAGTCCCACGGCATATCCGGCACCGAAACGGCGCCGAAGCCGAGCTCCTGCCCGACCTTCGCCATTATCTCCGCGTCGCGCTTCAGCGCGTCGTCCTTTTCACTGTCCGGAAGCGCGAGGAACTCGCCGCCGAAAACCGCTTTTTCATCGGAATACTTGTTCCAGAGGTGGAAGTGCAGCTCCCACAGCGGCACCTTCTCCGGCACGCCTTTGTTGAACGCGATCCGCGCGTATTCTTTTTCGCTCATAATCTCTCCCCAAAGCTCCGCCTCGAAGGCGGAGCTTGAAAAATGTGTATTGTGATTAAACGCTGTCATTCCGAACGAAGCGAGGAATCCTCTTCTTTATGCAAGCGGCTGCAAACGGCGGGGGATCCTTCGGGCTTCGCCATCAGGATGACAAACTCACAGCGAATCCGCCAGCTTCGCGGCAACGCGGAGTATCGCCAGCGCGTCGGAAACGGTGATTTCGCCGTCGCCGTCGGCGTCGCCTATCCTGATCGCGTCGTCGGTTTCCTCGGCGAGCTTCGCGGCGATGCGCAGCGCGGCGAGCGCGTCTGAAACGGTGATTTCACCGTCGCCGTCGAGGTCGCCCTTGAGGAATGAGGCGCCGGATTCCTTGAACATTATCAGCAGAGTGATGGTTTTGTAATCCTTTTCCACCGTGAACTCGATCGATTCCGGAGCGTCACCGTTGAATTCTTTATATTCTAACGGCTCTTCGAAGGCGCCGAGACTGCCGGATACCGAAAGGAGCAGGGTTTCATGGCCGGCGTCGGGATAGAAGGTGACGTTCAGCGTGATCTCCGTGTCGGTTTCGTAGACTACCTCATAAGACGCGGTGCCGCCGCCGTCCGTCGAGACGATAATCGGCGGCGTGTCAACCGCAAAAACGGCGACGGGAAGCGCCGCGGCTATGATGAGCGCGAGCGCGAGTGAAAGCAGTTTTTTCATAACATTACCTCCTGAATGATTATCTTCTGAAACTGCGTCTGTAATTTGTCTTTGCGCTCCTGCGCCGGCGGAAAGTGGTGCGGTGTCTGTTGCTGCGCGAGCGTCTGATGAGCATATAGATCACGAAGCCGATGAGCGCGGCGAGAAGCACGAAGAAGATTATCAGCACCGGAGTGGAAGAGAAGAACGCGCCGATATTAGTGAAGATGAACGAGAAGAAGTTGCGATCGACGCTCTCGTAAACGACGACGGAGCCGGTGGCGAGATCCACCGTGCCGTCTTCGTCGCGGTAGAAGAACTTGGCCGTGCCGGCGGGATCGCCCTTCGCGACGGGCGCGTCGAGGTGGTCGGGGATGTCTACGGAAACGAGCAGGCCGGTCGCGGTGCCTTCCGCGTTGTCGCGGTTGACGGTCGCGTCCGCGCCGTTGGGCATGACCGCGTAGACGTCCTCGGCAACGGCGAGCGTCACGTAGTCGTGGTTCCAGGCGTAGCGGAGCTTCGTTTCAAACTGCGCGCCCTCGCTCGAGCCGATCTTGACTACGGAGAGATTATCGAAGCACCACTTATAGAGCGCGATCGTGTCGTCAAAGGCGTAGTTGTTGCCCTTGCTGTCGCCGGAGGCGCCGAAGACAAGACAGAGGTATTCGGCTTCGCCCTTTTTGGCGGTGCTGACGAGGCAGCGGCCGGCGGGAGTCGTCGTGCCGGTCTTGCCGCCGGTGGCGAACTTGTAGTAATACTTGCCGCCGCGGTTAGCATCGATCAGGTAGTTGGTGGTGGAGAAAAAGCGCTTGCCGGATTTCTCCGTCGCCTCCGTCGCCACCTGCTTCATCGAGAAGAACTCGAGGAACGCGGGGTTCTGCAGCGCATACCGCGTTATGAGCGAAACGTCGCGCGCGGTGGTGTAGTGGTTCTCGTTGTGGATGCCGCTGGAGTTGACGAAATGAGTGCCGGTGCAGCCGAGCTCCGCCGCCTTTGCATTCATCAGATCCGCGAACGCCTCTTCCGAACCTGAAACGCGTTCGGCGAGCACGCACGCGGCGTCGCAGGCGGACTTGACCATGAGCAGCCCGAGCAGGTCGCGCACGGAAAGGCGTTCGCCGGCGAGCAGTCCCGCCTGCGAGCTGTATATGTCTATGTGGTTCAGCGCGGAGCGCGTTACCTCGACCTTCTCATCGAGATCGGGGCACGCCTCTATCGTGAGTATCGCGGTCAGTATCTTCGTCGTCGACGCGGGGAAGACGGTGTCGTCGGGGTTTACGCCGAATACTTCTATGCCGGTGTTGAGGTTGACGAGAAGAACGTGGTCGGAGGAAAGATCGATATCCGGCTTTTCAAAGAGCGCGGCGTTCGCGGCAAACGAAGGCACCGCCGCCAAAAGCATCGCCGCGGCGAACAATATACAAAAAAACCTCTTGCACATTCGCAATTCCTCCATTATAATAGCACTGAACGGCAATAAGAGCGTTCGGGCAATCGCTTCCAAATACGATTATATCATACCCGACGAATAATATCAATTATATTTTTTGGTATCCGACGCCGTCAGGAGATATTTTTTATGGAGAATTACAGTTTTGACACCCTCGCCGTCCACGCGGGATACGACGCGGAAAAAACAACGAAATCCGTGGCGGTGCCGATATATCAGACCGCGGCTTACAAGTTCGACAGCACCGAGCAGGCGCGCTCGATATTCGAGCTTGCGGAGGACGGATATATCTACACGCGCCTCGGCAACCCGACCGTCGACGTTTTCGAGAAGCGCATAGCTGCGCTCGACGGCGGCGTCGGAGCCGTCGCGGCGGCGAGCGGTCACGCCGCGATGCTTATGACCGCGCTCTGCCTCTGCAGGCAGGGCGACGAGTTCGTTTCGTCCGCTTCCATTTACGGCGGAGCGGTCAACCTCTTCGGCGTGACGCTTGCGAATATGGGCATAACCGTGCGCTGGGCGGACGTCAACGACGCGGAGAGCTTCCGCGCCGCGATAAACGAAAAGACGAAGTTCGTCTTCGTCGAATCCGTCGGCAACCCGACCGACGCGATACCGGATTTTGCCGCGCTTTCCGCGATATGCCGCGAAGCCGGAGTGCCGTTCGTCGTCGATAACACCTTCGCGACGCCCGCGGTATTCAGACCGAAGGAGGCGGGCGCGGACATAGTCATCTATTCCGCGACGAAGTATATCTGCGGCAACGGCACGAGCATGGGCGGAGTCACCGTCGACTGCGGCACCTTCGATTTCGGCGGCAACCCGCGCTTCCCGCAGTTCAACAAGCCCGACAAGAGCTATCACGATATAGTTTTCAGCGAGAAGTTCGGCAAGCTCGCGTTCCTCACGCGGCTGCGCGCGCAGATCCTGCGCGACGTCGGCGCGGCGCTCTCGCCCTTCAACGCGTTCATGCTGACGCTCGGGTGCGAAACGCTCTCCGTGCGTATGCAGCGCCACTGCGAGAACGCGCTCGCGGCGGCGAAGCACCTTGAGCAGCATCCGAAGGTCGCTTCCGTCGACTGCCCCGCGCTCGAGAGCAACCGTTACCACGCGCTGCAGCGGAAGTATATGCCCGCCGGCATCGGCGGCACCTTCGCCTTCGAGCTGAAGGGCGGCAGGGAAGCGGGCGCGCGCTTCATGGACGCGCTGAAGCTGATCTCCAACGTCGCCAACGTCGGCGACGCGCGCTCGATGGTGATACATCCGGCGTCAACGACGCATGCTCAGCTTTCCGCGGAGCAGCTCCGTGCCGGAGGCATAACCGAGGGGACGGTGCGCTTCTCCGTCGGCATCGAGGATATAAAGGACATAATCGCCGATCTCGATCAGGCACTTGAGAGAGTATGAAAAACGTATTTATGGAAGCCGCCGTCGCGGAGGCGAAGAAGGCCGCCGCGGAGGGCGAAGTGCCGGTCGGCGCGGTGATCGTGCGTAACGGCGAAATAATCGCGGCGGGACGCAACTGCTGCGAAGCGGACGGCGATCCGCGTCTCCACGCGGAGATGCTTGCGATCGGACGCGCCTGCGAAGCGGTCGGCGGCTGGCGCCTTTCCGACTGCGATATCTACGTTACGCTGGAGCCCTGCCCGATGTGCGCCGGCGCGCTGCTGAACGCGCGCATCCGCCGCATCTACTTCGGCGCCTACGACGCGAAAAACGGCGCTTGCGGCTCCGTCTGCGACGTAGGAACGATGGGCTTCACCCACAAGCCCGAGATTTACGGCGGGATATGCGCCGACGAGTGCGCGGCGGTGCTTTCGGAGTTTTTCGGAGAAAAAAGATAAACGGGCGTTTCGAAAGAAGGACGGCATACGCCGTCCTTCTATTTTTGTCAAAGGAAAACCACGCGATAGTCGCGTGGTTCAAAAGAGGTTAACCGATGAAAGAAACCTCCGTTTGTGATAAGATAGAAATGACCTGCCAGTCATGACTAAGAAACAAACGGAGGATTTCGATGTGGGAAAAGGG
>JAFRVI010000005.1 GCA_017438525.1 Clostridia bacterium | reverse complement strand
TGCGGCAGCAGCGCGTTCAGCACGTCGTCCGCATTCGGTATGAAGATGAACGGCTCTTCCTTGAATTCTTCCAGCGGCGTATCATACGCCGTGAAATCAATGCTGTCGGTTTCTTCGTTCGGCAGCTCCGGCATATCCGGCAACGGGGGCAGCGGACCGAATCTTTCTTCGGCCTCTTTCGCCGCCTTGGCTTCCCTCGCTTTTTCCGCTTCCGCCGCAGCCGCTTCTTTCGCCGCTTCCGCAGCGGCTTTTTCCGCAGCCTCGTCCTCGGCGCGTTCCGCTTCGGCAGCCTCTTTCGCTTCCATAGCCTCGATCATTTCGTCGTAGCTCTGGGGCCCCGGCTTCGGAAGTTTCGCAAGCGCCGCCGCCTTCAAGTGGGCGATGAACGCGCCCGCCTTGTCGAGCTTCGTCGGCTCTGCTTCCTCTTCCTCGTTCGTGATGCCCTCGAAAGGCAGGAGCTGGAACGTTTCCGGTATATTGACCATCGACGACACGAACCGCGCATAAATGATATTCACAGCGCTGTACTCGCCGCTTTCATAGCGCGAGGTCAATTCCGCCGCGATCTGCTTCGCGATATCGAACGTCGGGCGCTCGCTGATGCCGAGATATTCCTTTACGATATGATAGCCCCGGTTGCGGAAATACTCCTCGGTCTTACGTCCGATGACGACAAGATCGGCTTTTTCCTTGTCGGGAATATGCCGCACCGCTTCCTTGAATATGTTCGAGGAATAGGCGCCGGCCAGTCCCTTGTCTGCCGCGACAATCAGGAAAAGCTTCTTTTCCGCCGCGTCATAAGTTTCGAGAAGCGGGTGCTTGAAATCGGTGACATTGGACGCGACGTTTTCCACGACCTCCGCCATCTTGTCCGCGTAGGGCTTGTTCGCCACAGCCGCCATCTGCGCACGCCTGAGGCGCGCCGCCGCGACCATCTTCATTGCCTTGGTGATCTGCTGGATGCTCTTTACGCTGCGTATTCTGCGGCGTATATCCTGTAAGCTCGCCATTCAATCACCTCATCACGCCATTTTATAAGGAACGGTCTCCTTGAATTCCTCGATTGCCTTGGAGAGAGCGTCCTCAAGATTGTCGTCGAGCTTCTGCTGCTCGGCAATCTTCTGGCCGATCTCCGGATGCGCCTGACGCATGAATTTCAGGAAATCGTTCTGGAACGTGACGACCTTGTCCACGGGGATGTCCGCGAGGAATCCGCGAACCGCCGTGAAAATAGCCATGACCTGCTCCTCGACGACGAGCGGCGCATACTGAGCCTGTTTCAAAGTCTCCGTCATACGCGCGCCGCGGTCGAGCTGATCCTTCGTCGCCTTGTCGAGATCGGAGCCGAACTGCGCGAACGCCGCGAGCTCACGATACTGCGCAAGGTCGAGTCGGAGCGTACCGGCGACCTGTTTCATCGCCTTGATCTGCGCGCTGCCGCCGACACGGGATACCGAAAGACCGACGTTGACCGCCGGACGGATGCCCGAATAGAACATATCGGTTTCCAGCATGATCTGGCCGTCTGTGATTGAAATAACGTTCGTCGGGATGTAGGCGCCGACGTCGCCTGCCTGCGTCTCAATGATCGGAAGCGCCGTGATCGAGCCTGCTCCGAGTTCGTCGGAGAGCTTCGCCGCACGCTCCAGGAGACGCGAATGGAGATAGAATACGTCGCCCGGATACGCCTCGCGTCCGGGAGGACGACGGAGAAGCAACGACATGGCGCGGTACGCCGCCGCGTGCTTCGTCAAATCATCATAAATGCAGAGGCAGTGTCCGCCCTTCCGCATGAAATACTCCGCCATCGCGACGCCGGCATACGGCGCCATATACTGGAGCGGCGAGGAATCCGCCGCCGTCGCAGCGACGACGATCGAATACGCCATAGCCCCGGAATCCTCCAGCGTCTTGACCACGCGGGCCACCGTAGACGCCTTCTGGCCGATAGCAACGTAAATGCAGATACAGTTCTGCCCCTTCTGGTTTATCATCGTGTCGACG